>NZ_KV793193.1:0-7022 GCF_001808415.1 Lactobacillus sp. HMSC08B12
AAGTCAATGCCTTAACTTAATGACATTGCGCGACCGCGGGGGCTTTTCGTTATATTCTGAATAAGAGCTTTTTCTCAGCCTGCTTTAAGGCATAGTCTAAATCATCTGGTAAAAGAGGCAGGCCGAGTTCATCCAGCAGTATCTGCTTTAAGACTGCCTTCTCCTCTGCCTTGATCTCAGCCAAAAGCTGCCTTAAAGAGGGGATCCGGCCAGCCAGGTCGGCCTCAACCGCCTGCTGGTAGCTGGGTCCATAGAGCAGGTTCCAGTCACCCTGTCTGCAAACCGGGCAGCCCACCTGCCCAGCCAGGCCATGAAAAAGGCTGCAGTAAAGGGCGTTGTGCTCAACCGCTTCTTTCACTTGCCGGCTGGCATTGGCATAGCCGCGCTTCACCTGAAAGAAATAGCAGTTGACCCCGGCCAAGTCGGTCATAAGCAGCCCTCCCTGGCAGGCTTCCATCCCCCGCATCCGCTGCAGGGCCACCAGGTCCACCAGGCCGGCGTGGAAGGATTCCGGGGAAAAAATTGCCCCATGCCCCGCCGAAATCACGTGCTGCTCCCGGATCCCCAGGAGCTTGTAGAGCTTGTCCTGCAAGGGGTAGCCGCCAGGCAGATCCTCGTTGACGAAGTGGGCCAGCAGGGTCTTGGTCGTGGCTCTTAAGACGATCTCCCCCTGCTTCCGGTCGACTAGCAAGGTCCGGTAAGAAGCAGCTGGCCCCAGGTCATAAGCCAGAATAAAGTCCGGTCCCAGCCGGTACTTGTCCAGCTTTTTGGCCTTGATTTTTCCTTCGGCTAATCCTGCCTGGTAATACTCCCGGCTGTAGACCGTCATCATTTGAAGGCCTCGTGGCAGACTAAATTCCGCCTTAGGATCGTCTTTAAAGGAAGCGCAGCAAAATTTTTCGATCTTGCTTCTGGCTCTTTATCCTTGAGCAGGTAGCGCAGGACATAGTAGATCCGGGGATCTCTTTTCCCGCTAGAGATTTGAAACCCCGCCAGTTCCACGCCTGGTCCGTAGTGTTTGCCGAAATATTTCTCTTCATACAAGGGACCGAAGAGGTCAAGCCAGCTTCTGAGTTCTTCCCCATCCACTTCTTCTCCCTGCAACAAGGCGGAAAAAGCTGCCGGCTGTCCTTTAAGCCCGGCAAGGTCGTTGATATGGACCAGTTCTGCCGGGAAAGTATTGGTCAAAAAGCAGGCGTTGTTGCGGAAATAGACCCGCGGCCCGTGAAAAAGGACGTATTTCTTAGCCTCTTCAGTCTGCAGGAGAGCCAGCTGGTCAGCCGTCAAGTCCCGGACCCGCTTCCTTTTCTTGGCAAAAAGCTGCAGGAGCAGCCAGGCCAGCCGGTCAGCATCAGAAGTAGCTTCTATTTCAGTTTGCAGAACCTGCTTGACTGCCTCGCGAAAATTCTTTTGCAATTCATCCAGGGCCTGGCTGATTAAAGGGACGTCAGCTGGCTTAATCACGTTCAGTCTTTGCTTGTCCAGCAGCAAATCGCTTAAACAAATATCCTTGTTTTCCAGCTGGCGGCGCAAGCTGGCTGACCAAACCCGTCCCGCCAGCTGCCGCTTAAGTGCCTCTTCAACGTCTTCCATTTTCCTTTTCCTGTATTCAAAACATCCTGATTAACTGTGGATAGCCCTTATATTATGAAGAATTGAGGGCATCTATTCCAAGTTAAAAATATAGCATACTCCCGCGTGAATTAAAAGCGCTAACATCTAATTTCTTAATCAATCATTTTGGGCCCTGCCATCCCTTTTGTTAAGGCAAATAAGTTATTATATTAATTAAGAAACATATCGTATTTTATAGGGAGCAAGCCATGCAAATTACTAGAGCATTTGCCTACGCGGTCTCGTAGTATTTCTGCGTAATTATGCCCCTTTTTAGATGGGACCCGGACCCTGCTGATGAACCGCATCCTGCCTAGCAATGAAATTCTGGTCAATTTCACCAGTCTTTGTTTGGCGATCACTCTGAACATCCTCAGCTATACTACCTTGATGTTCGTGGCTTACAAGATCGAGCTGCCCCTGGCTAGCCAGTCAGGCAAAGAGTTCATTCGTGTATATCGTTACATCGGAACATTATCAAGAATGACATGCTCCCCCGACCAAGGTCGGGGGTTTCTTTATAGGCTAGTGCTCACGCACAGCCTACAGCTTCTGAGAACAACCAACTTATTCTTGCAAGCAGGATTGGCCGAAGTCAAGACTGCTTTTTTACTGGTTCTGTCCAGCAAGCTGAACAGCAGTGCAAAAACAGAGGTCAGTCTATTTATCACGGAAGTGCCCCCTCCGACGATTCCGCCAAGCCGCATTGACTGCTGTTTGACGGTACGATTTTTTGCTTACCCAGCTCTCTCAGAGCTGGGCAAGTCCTTTAAGCAAAATATTGATTGATGCATTGATGTCACGGTCATGATGCGCCTTGCAGAATGGGCAGTCCCATTCCCGCACTGACAGTGGCTTCTTGCCCGTATCCTTACCGCATTTTGAGCAGATTCGGCTGGTGTATGCTGGATTGACCTTGATGAGAATCTTTCCGTACTTCTTGCACTTGTATTCCAGCATTTTGCGGAATTTACCCCATGACTGACGCAGGATTGAGCGGGCAAGGTGGTGATTCTTTGTCATGTTCTTGATCTTGAGATCTTCAATGACGATGACGTCGTATTTCTTTACCAGCTGATCCGTGATCTTGTGCAGATAGTCATCGCGCTGATTCGTGATGCGGCTCATATAGCGGTTCTTGGCGACATTGGCTTTCTGCCAGTTGCGATAGTCAGACAAGCTTTTTGCGCCAAGAACCTTTTTGTTGGCTTCCTGCTGCGACTTAACAAAAGCCAAATGACGGCGCTTGGATGACTTGCTCTGCCAGATTTCTGCTTGTTTCTCGCAGAAATCCGATGAGAACCTGTCAAACTTTCTGCCGTCTGACAGGATGGCCAAGTGCGTCAGCCCCACGTCAATGCCAACCGCCTTGCCAGTCTTTGGCAGGAAGGCGCTCTTTTTCTCCACGATGAGAGAAAGCCAGTAGCGACCGCAAGCATCGATGCTGATCGTGTAGCACTTGATCTTGCCGTCGATGACGCCGGTTTTCGATGATCTGACTCTTCTCAGCTTCGGCAGGAACATGTTTCTTTTGCCCATGATCCGGATGCTTGACGACTTGCCAGTATATGACTGCTTGGCGTTATGTTTTGAGTGGAAGCGGGGCTTGCGTCTCGTTCCGGCAAAGAACGCCTCCCAGGCATCGCTGATGTTCCTGGTCACGATTTGGAAGCTGGAGCTGTCACTTGCCTTGAGGAATGGATATTCGTTCTTCAAAGCGGGAAGCAGATTGTTAAGATCGAATTCCGTTAACAGTTTTAAGCTCTTGTTGTTCTTGTAGCGCTCTTGATAGAGGCTGACAAGCTGATTCCAGAGGAAGCGGTCATTGCCAAAGAACTGTCTAAGTTTGGCTTGTTGTACGAGAGTCGGGTACAATCTGATTTTCACTCCATATTCCGGCAGATCTGACTTGCGCTTGCGTATTGTCATGTCGCTTCCTCCTTTCTAGCGTTTAGTGAAATGGTCTATTCCATTGCGTCTCAATGTATTTCTTGACGACAGCTTCGGTTGTCACTCCAATGCTTCCTGCGTAATAGCTCGGTGACCAGACGTGACCACCCCAGAAGTATTCCTTCATCGTTTCTGGGTACTTTTCAAAAAGCCACTTGGCCGTAATGCCTTTGAGCTTCTTGACGATATTTGTCACGCTCTCTTTGGGTTTGGCAGACAGCAGAATATGCACGTGAGTTGGCATTATTTCTAGAGCCTTGACCGTATACTCATTCTCACGGCAGATCTGAAGGATCTTGTCCTTGAGTGAATCGACAATAATCGGATTAGCCAAGGCTTGGTTGTGATACTTGGTACACCAGACGATGTGGTAATTGAGGTTGTATACGTAGCCTCGCCCATGGATGATATCTGGCTCATCATTTCTGAATTCGTATTTAGTCATATGAGTTGCACCTTCTTTCAGTATTTACAGCTCTCTAGCTATTTATATTATATCACATGTCAAACTAACGTTCACATACTAAGGTAAAAAGATGGCGATTCAACTCGGCATTGAAATGCCAAGTTTTCTCACCCCCAACGTAATAAAATCCATAACAAAACCAGCCCAAGCTGTCGCTTGAGCTGGTTTTTTAGTGCTATTATCTTGTTTTTCCGCTTTTTACTTAAGCAGGTCCTTGGCCATTTCAAAGCAGCCCAAGGTAGCTGAACCGTTGTTGGCAACGATCGGCCGCACGATCAGTTCGTCCAGGTGCGGCAGGGCAACGTAGTCGTTGTTCATTTCCGCGAAGTACTTTCTGACCGTTGGCATGTCGCCTTCGTTCAAGACTGACCCGCCGACAACCATGACATCTGGCCGGATGGTCAAGTAGATGTTGTAGAGCATCTCAGCCACGTAATAGGAAATCAAGTCAAAGACTGGGTGGCTGCGGTCCAGGTCTTCCCCAGGAATCCCGGTTCTGCCCTTGATCGTCGGGCCAGCCGTCAAGCCTTCCCCACAGGCGTCGTGGTGGAAAGGACAACCGCCTTCATACTTGTCATCCGCCCGCTTAGGAATGCGCATGTGGCCCATTTCTGAGTGGTTGGTGTAGCCGATGAAGTGGCCTTGCTGGATGGCCCCGGCCCCAACGCCAGTCCCGATGGTGATGTAAAGGTAGGTCTTTTCATTATCCCGGCCGCGGGCAATGTATTCCCCGTAGCAGGAAGCGTTGACGTCAGTCGTCAAAACGGCTGGCACGCCCAGTTCCTTTTCAAAGTAGCCCCTCAGTTCAGTATTTGACCAGCCAGCCTTGGGGGTCTTGGAAATGTAGCCAAAAGTTGCTGACTTCGGGTCGATGTCGATCGGGCCAAAAGAGCCGATCCCGATAGCCTTGACCGGGTTCTCCTTGAAGAAGTCCCGGCAGGCTTCCAGAGTTTCTGCCGGAGTCGTGGTTGGCACCCGCTTGGTTGCAGTGGTTTCCCCAGTTTCCACGTTTTGCACGCCTAAAATAAACTTGGTGCCACCGGCTTCAATACTGCCTACAAAAGTATCTGTCATATTCTCACCTATGCTTCTGTTAACTCTCGATTTTGTCTTTTAAGCTTCATCGCCTGGTTTGGAAGCGATAATCGTAGCTTGACCATCTAAAGTATAACAGGAAATCGTCGTTGGCAAAATCAGATGATTACCTTTTTTCAACGGGTAAGTCTGCCCGTCGACCGTCAAGTCGCAAGATCCATCCAAGACTGACAGCAAGCGGTACTTGCCGTCCTTGATCTCAAAGTCGCCTTTGCCGTGGACATCCAGCTTGAAGACGCCGAAGTATTCCGCCATCACGAACTGGGTCACGTGAACGTCACCAACATCCCATTCTTCATGGTTTAGCTTTGGCATCTCAAACGGCACTTGCACCGTGTCGATTGACTGCTGCAAGTGGAGCTCGCGCAGCTTGCCGGTCTTCTTGTCCACCCGGTCGAAGTCGTACATCCGGTAGGTGGTGTCGCTGGACTGCTGGGTTTCCAAAACCATGATGCCGCTGCCGACAGCGTGCACCATGCCATGTGGCACGTAGAAGAAGTCCCCTTCATGCACCGGGACGGTCCGCAAAAGCTTCTTCCATTCCCCGTTTTTCACCATTTCAGCGAATTCTTCCCGGGTCTGGGCATTGTGGCCGTAGTAGAGCTTGGCGCCTGGCTTGGCCTTAATCACGTACCAGGATTCAGTCTTGCCCAGCTCCCCTTCGTGAATTCTGGCGTATTCATTGTCCGGGTGCACTTGGACGGACAGGTCCTGGTTGGCATCCAAAATCTTGGTCAAAAGCGGGAAGACGTCCCCCTTGGCATTGCCGAAAAGTTCCCGGTGCTGGTCCCAGAGCTCGTTCAGCTTCATCCCCTTGTAAAGGTCGTTCTTGATAGTTGCCGGGCCATGCGGGTGGGCGGAAATTGCCCAAGCTTCACCGGTGTGGTCGCTGGGAATCTGGTAGCCAAATTCGTCTTTTAAGCCAGTGCCGCCCCAGATTTTTTCATGAAAAACTGGTTCCAAAAATAATGGTTCTGCCATTTGCATTTAGTCTCCTTTGCACCTTCGATTGTGTTTCCGCTTACTTATTTACTCCATTAACATCATAAGCTATTTTGCGGTCGGATTGGGAAAAAACAGCGAAAGTTCTTGCAAAAAACAACAAAAATCAATCCGCGTCCAGCTCATTGCTGTCGCTCAGCTTCCGGTACCAGTAGGCTGACTTCTTCAAGGTCTTCTTCTGGGTGTGAATGTCGTCGCGGATCAGCCCGTAGCGGTTCCGGTAGGCATTCATCCAGGACCATTTTGAGTGTCCCATCAGATTAATTAGCATTATGTAAAATATCCCGAATTTTAACTTTTTCATCAGGGGTAGCATTCTTATATCTGTATTTCAGGTCATTAAGACTTTGTCCTCTCGCTATGGAAGCTGCCCAACCTCTCGCATCATGTAATCTGCGATACGAATTCAAACTCTTTTGGATGGCCTGACTATTAAGATGTTGCAGCTTTTCAGTTGCTAATTGTTTAATAGTTTCATTTCCTGTATTTTTCTGTATTAATTTTAAATCCGCTTCAGAAATGTCGGGGTTTTTAATAAGCTGTTGCAGTTTTTCAGGTGCTAATTGTTTAATGTATTGCTTTAAAGCCATTGATTGTAGTTGATCATATAGTATACTTGCCATCTTTTTCTCCTGTTTAACGTCACTGGGACTTTGTCACAAAAAAACCGTGTTCGATATACGAACACGGTTAAGTGACGTATATCCGTTTACAGTGGAGCACCTTACCGGTCGGCAGGTTGCTGCTAGGTCAAAGTGTGTAACCACTCACTAGCTCTTGATATAACACGTGATTTAATTGTTAGTTTAACTTTATAATATTTATTTGCTAATGTCAAGACATTTCTTAAGTATCCAAGCAAAAGAAAAGAGCCAGACTTCCGTCTGACTCTTGA
>NZ_KV793194.1:0-14315 GCF_001808415.1 Lactobacillus sp. HMSC08B12
CAATGTCAATCCCTTAACTTAATGACATTGCTTACGTCCAGGCATTTTTGTAAATTATTATCTTTAATTATTCCGTTGATCAGCTTTTCTCTCAAAGAACTTAACGATTTCGACGATCACGATCATCAAAACGCCCATCCCCAGAACAGTCAGCCATTGGTCCAGGTGCAATTCTGAAACTGAGAAGACTCTGGTCAAGAATGGCAATTCAACTGCCGCCATAATCAAGGCTGACAGAACAATCGCGCCATTGAACCACTTGTTGGCAAAAGTGCTCTTTTGGAAAATAGACTGCTTCAGGTACTTAGAGTTAATCGCATGGAAGAGCTGGATCAGACCCAAAGTCAAGAAGGCCATGGTCAACGCGTCTTCATGCGGGTTAGTCCCCTGCGGCAAAACGTGCAGACCCAAACCATAAGCGGTCAAGACCAAAGCACCTTCCAGGATCCCCTGGTAGACAATTGAGCTGGCCACGCCACCTGAGAAGAAGTTAGAATTCTTCCCCCGCGGCTTCTTATTCATGATCCCCTTTTCAATCGGTTCAACACCCAAGGCAATCGCCGGCAGGGTATCAGTTACCAAGTTGATCCACAAAAGCTGCACTGGCTTCAAAACATCCCAGCCCAGCAAAGTCATCAAGAAGACCGTCAATACTTCGCCGACGTTGCAGCTCATCAAGTACAGAATCGCCTTCTGAATGTTGGCAAAGACCTTCCGCCCTTGCTTGACCGCTTCCACGATCGTCGCGAAGTTGTCGTCAGCCAGAACCATGTCGGCCGCGCCCTTGGAGACTTCCGTACCGGTAATCCCCATGCCGACCCCGATGTCGGCCTGCTTCAGACTCGGCGCGTCGTTGACCCCGTCACCAGTCATGGCCACGATCTTGCCATTTGCCTGCCATGCCTTCACAATTCTAACCTTGTGTTCTGGTGAAACCCGGGCATAAACACTGTAGTCACCGACATGCTTGGTGAAGTAGTCGTCGCTCAGCTTATCCAATTGCGCCCCGGTAATCACGGCATCGCCGCGGCCCTTTTCAACCAGGCCCAGCCGTTCGGCAATCGCCTGCGCCGTAACTTGGTGGTCACCAGTAATCATGATCGTTCTGATCCCGGCCCGGTGAGCTTCCGCGATCGCGTCCTTGGCTTCCGGCCGCTCTGGGTCGATCATGCCGACCAAACCGGCAAAGATCAGATCTTGTTCAACATTGTCAGTAGTCGGGTCAGCGTATGGCTCAGCAACAACCTTGTAAGCCATCGCCAAGACCCGGAGGGCTTGCTTGGCCATTTCATTGTTGCTTGCCAAAATGGCTTTCTTTTGTTCAGCGCTGATTTCGCTCAGCTCGCCGTTGATGTTGACATACTTGACTCTTTCCAAAAGCATGTCCGGCGCGCCCTTGACGGCAACCATAAACTGGCCGTCATACCTGTTGACCGTACTCATCAACTTCCGGTCAGAGTCAAATGGTACTTCCTGTACCCGTGGGTGTTCTGCCAAAAAGTCTTTAACTGGCAGATCCTTGTGGAAACCGAATTGCACCAGGGCAGTTTCAGTCGGGTCACCCAAGAGCTCCCCGCCGTCCTTAATCTTGGTGTCGTTGGCCAAAAGCATGGTAATCAAGGCCTGGTTGGTCAAGTCGATGTCATCGCTGGCATCATGCAGGATCCCGTCGTAGTAGACCTTTTCCACCGTCATCCGGTTCTGGGTCAAGGTACCAGTCTTGTCAGAAGCAATGATATCCGTTGCCCCCAAGGTTTCAACGGCTGGCAGCTTTCTGACGATGGCCTTGTGGTCAGCCATGGTCTGGGTACCCAAGGCCAAAATGATCGTCACGATCGCCGGCAGACCTTCCGGAATAGCGGCAACCGCCAGGGAAACCGCCGTCAAGAACATGTCGATTAGCAAAGCATTCATAGGTTCATGCTGCGGGTTCCGGATAACCCCGATAATAAAGACGACCACACAGATGGCCAGGATCATGTAAGTCAGGGTCTTGCCCAGCTGGTTCAAGTTCTGCTTAAGAGGAGTATCAGTTTCATCAGCTTCGTTCAGCATCTTGGCGATGTTGCCGACTTCCGTGTTCATCCCCGTAGCGACAACCACACCTTCCCCGCGCCCGTAGGTCACGTTGGTGCCGGAGTAAGCCATGTTGATCCGGTCACCTAGGGCAATGTCCTCCCCCTGCAGGGTTTCATTACTCTTTTCCACCGGAACTGATTCCCCAGTCAAGGCAGCTTCTTCAATCTTCAAGCTTTTTGCTACCAAAAGACGCAGGTCGGCCGGGACCACGTCACCGGCTTCCAGCAAGACCACGTCACCTGGCACGATATCCGTTGACGGAACTTCAATTACCGCTCCGTCCCGGCGCACCCTGGCGCTTGGCGTGGACATGTCCTTCAAGGCTTCAATTGCTGCTTCTGATCGGGCTTCCTGGATCACGCCCAGGACCGCGTTCAAAAGCACAACTACTAAAATAATCCCCGCGTCTGTCCATTCCTGGGCAACTACCCCGGACAAAACAGCGGCAACCAGCAGGACGATGATCATCAAGTCCTTGAACTGGTCCATGAAGCGGGCAAACATTGAACGTTTCTTCTTGCCGGCCAAAGCGTTCGGGCCGTATTGGTCCAGGCGCTTCTTTGCTTCAGCCGAACTGATCCCGTGGTTGGCATCCGAGCCAAACTCGGCTAAAGTGCCCGGGATGTCCTGGCTGTAATACTTCTTAGCCACAGTATTTTCCTCCTTTAAAAAGAAAAGAGACTTACGTGCCCCTTAACAAAAGCACATAAGTCTCACTAATTAAGACAAGCCCAGGAAACCAACACGGCTCCCGGTTGTTGGGCTTGTCGCAAGCTATGCTTGCCGTTACTCCCTTATGACATGATTAATATAGCAAAAATTGGCGCTTGAAACAAGTTTTTTACCAAATCTGCCCCTATTTTTTGTAATAATCATCAAAAATTGTAACCGGCAGGTGGCGTTTGTGCTCGCTCTTGGTCCACAATTCTTCGATTCTTTCCGCTGCCTTCTCGCTGACTTCCCGGCCTTCCAGGTAGTCATCGATTTCCTCGTAGGTCACGCCCAAGGCAACTTCATCTGGCAAGGATGGCTTTTCTTCTTCCAGGTCGGCCGTCGGGGCCTTCAAATAAAGGTGTTCCGGGCAGCCCAAAGCAGCCAGGAGCTGCTTGCCCTGCCGCTTGTCCAAACGAAAGAGCGGGGTTAAGTCAGCCGCGCCGTCACCATACTTGGTGTAAAAACCAGAGACGTTTTCGGCCGCGTGGTCAGTCCCCACAACCGCGCCCTGGTTGGCCCCGGCAATGGCATACTGCATGACCATTCTTTGCCGGGCCTTGATGTTGCCCTTGTTAAAGTCGGTCACTTCCACGCCCGTTTCCTTCAAGGTAGCCACCATGGCGTCAGTGGCTGGCTTGATGTTTTCGATCAAGTCCACGTCCGGCTTGATGAAGGCTACCGCGTCAGCGGCATCAGCGGCATCGGCCTGGACGCCGTATGGCAGGCGGACGGCGATGAACTTGTAGCTGTCATCGCCAGTTTCTTCCCGCATTTCGGAAATTGCCATTTGAGTCAGCTTCCCGGTCAAGGTTGAGTCCTGGCCCCCGGAAATCCCCAAAACATATGACTTCAAGAAGGGGTTAGCCTTCAGGTAATCCTTTAAGAAGTCAACTGTCTTGCGGATTTCTTCCTGGGGATCGATTTCCGGCAAAACGTGCTCATATTCGACAATTTTCTTTTGCAACTCTCTCATTTGCTGCCTCGCAATCTTCTACTTTGTATTTTCTACCTTTAATTATACTCAAAAAATGCAGTCCCTGCTTTCAGAAATGTATTTTCACGAGATTCTTTAAAAAATTAGCGTCTGAAGAGCTGGTAGTAAATTTTCGCAGTTTTTTGACTGCGGATATGTAATTTCAAAAAGGTGACCAGGTCGTGCTTCCAGGAATTTTTCCCTTCCAGCCAGGTCCCGGTAAAAAGGTGAATGGACCGGGACTGAGGGGAAGGGTTGCAGAGGATCCCGTCTGGATAAACATGAATTCCCTCCTTTAACACTTGCTCTTGGTTGCCAGTCTTAAGGCCATACTTTTCTTTGAGAATTTCCGTGACGGACAGGGAGTTGACCCCGGCCAGCTGGTCCTTTTGGTCAAAGGCAAAATCCAGGTCGGCATAGTAGTGCAGGATGTCAGCCATAAAAGGATGCCCCTTCTCTGCCGCGATGATGGCCGCTGACAAGTAGTCATTGTTTTCAAAGCCAATAAAGGCCCGGTCATTTAGCAAGCCGGCAAAATCTTTTAAGACCATGACATCGGTGTCCAGGTAGATCCCGCCCATTTCATAGAGGGCCTTGGCCCGGACATAGTCGGAAACGAAGGCCCACTTCTTGGCCTGGTAGGCCTGCTTGACATATTTGTTGGCATTCAGGTCCAGCTTGTCTTCATTCCATTCGATGATTTCGTAGTCCGGCAGGCGCTTTTGCCAAGAGGCCAGACAGGTCTGGATGGTCTTGGACTTGGGATTGCCGCCCACCCAGACATAGTGGATAATTTTGGGAATCATGTTTTTTCTCCTTGCAGGCAGGCCTGGTAGCCGGCCAGAACGTCAGACAGTTGTCGGTCCAGGGAAAAGTGCTGGCTAGCATAGACTTTTTCCGCTTGGGCAATTGCTGCTAATTCTTCTTTTGGCAAAGCGGCGATTGCTTTTAACTGGTCGGCCATGGCTTTTTCCTCGTTGACCGGCACGACCCAGCCTTTTCCTTGTGGAATCAGCTCCCTAGCCCCGCCCACGTCAGTTGCCAAAAGCGGGAGCCGGTTGTCGGCTGCTTCCAGCAAGACCAGGGGGAAGCTTTCTGAGTAAGAAGACAAGACGGCCAGATCCATCTTCTGGTAGAGCTGCCTTAATTCTGCTTGGGTCAAAAAGCCGGTGAAAGTTACTTGGTCTGTTAAGGCCAAGTCCTGCCGTAATTTTTTCAAATCTGCTTCCTGGCTGCCGCTGCCGGCGATATAGAGGTGAGCTTGCGGCAAATTGGCTGCTTTAAATGCCTTGAGCAAAAGATCTTGCCCCTTGACCTTTTCCAAGCGGCCAACATTGATGATGTTGAAGCCGGCATGGTCTTCCTTGCCTGCTATATTTCTATTGTCCCTAAAGCTAATCCCGTTGTAGATAACGTGAATCCGGCTGGGCTTTACTCCATAATTCAGCAGGATTTTTTCAAAACGGGGAGTGATGGCGAAGACACCATCGGCCTGCTTGATCGCCCGCAGGTTCAGCTTGGTAAAAATCTTCCCCGCGATTCCCCGCCCTTCAAAGTCGATCGCGGGATCCGAGTGGACCGTGATCAACCAGGGACAAGGCAAGGATGACTTGATCAAGCTGACAAAAAGGTTGGCCCGGGCCCCATGGCTGTGGACCAGGTCGTAACGTCCATCCTTGATTGTCTTTTTCAGCCGCTTGAGCAGGGCCAGGTCGTAGCGGCTGGAGCCGCCCAAAACGATAGTCTTGATCCCCTTTTCCCGGGCAGCCTGGGCAACCGGTCCTTCCGCGAAGGTCAAGAGGTCAAAGTCCTGCCCCGCCTTTTTGGCCTGGGAGAGCAGGTTCACGATATGAGTCAGCCCGCCCCCGCTTTCCAGGCCGGCGTTGATGTGCAGTACTTTCATTATTGCTGGTCCTGCTTCTTGCTCTTTTTAACTTCCACGACGAATTTGGGCAAAACCATCATCCGGCCAATCCGGCTTGGTTCCTTCAAAAGCCGGTAGAACCATTCCAGGTGGGCATCCTGGAAAAGCTTCGGTGCCCGCTTGACGGCGCCGGCGAAGACATCAAAGCTGCCGCCCACCCCCATCATGCTGGCTGGCAATTTTTGCTTGCGCAAGATGGCCAGGAGCTTCTCCTGCTTGGGAAAGCCCAGGGCCGCGAAGACCAGGTCGGGCCTGCTTTGGGCGATCCGGCTGGCAATTTCCGGCAGGGCGTCTCTGGAGTAGCCGTCCTCAGCGCCGACTAAGTCGATGCCCGGGTAGTCCTTGGCGATTTTTTCCTTAACGGCAGCGATCACGGCTGGCTTGGCCCCAATCAGGTAGAGCCGCAAGTGGTCTTCATTGGCGATTTGCAGGTACCAGCAGAAGAGATCGTAGCCGGTTACTCTCTCCGGCAGCTTCAGCCCCAGCATCTTGGCCCCCTTGATGATGCCGATCCCATCAGCCGTTACGTAGTCAGCCACATTGTTGATGATTTCCCGGTATTCCGGGTCTTCCTTAGCGGCCATGACAATTTCCGGGTTGGCCGTGACCACCAGGGTGGATTCTTTTTTCCGCAAGCGGTCCAAAAAGCGGGCTTCAAATTCCGCCAGGCTGTACTTGTCGAAGCCAACGCCCAAAATGTTTATTTTTACCATGCTTACACGCTTTCTTTGTTTATTTTTGCTGATTTCTTCCTTATTAATAGCTATTTTTTCAAGCGCTTTTTGACGATCGTGACCAAGTCTTCGTTCAAGTCAAACTTCAAGAGCCAGAGGATGGCCAGGTACAAGGCCATAATAACCAGGGACTTGACCGTCATGTTGATAAAAGCACTTGGAATCTGCCAAGGCCACAGCATCCCTGCCGCCAGGCTGATCCCCATGGCCAAAAAGCACTTGGGCACGTCGCTGAAAGTTTCCTTGAAGTCATAACCGTCCCGCACGATCCAGCAGCGCAGAAAGAGAACAACGGCTTCGGTCAAGATGATCGCCACCATGGCCCCCGCTGCCCCGAAAGGCCGGTCCAAAAAGTAGCTGAAGACCAGCTCTAGGACCGCCCCGATCGTAACTGGAATGGCATAGTCCTTGTCCCGCTTGTTGGCCAGGGCAAACTGGTTGGCGAAGACCCCGCCCATGGGAATCAAGATGATGGTCAAGGTGAAGAAGAACATCAAGGGGGTCATCGGGATATATTTTTTCCCGAAGAAAAAGGGCACGAATTCCTTGGTATTGGCCATGACCACCACGGCAAACATGGTTCCCAGCATGGTCGTGGCTTCCAGGGACTTCTTCAAGACCTTCTTCTGGGTTTCCTTCCCCTGGACCGCCATCTGCGGCATTATTACCAGGGAAATACTGGTGATAACCCCCAGGATCATGTTAGAAATCCGCTGGGAGTTGTCATAGTAAGAGACCTGGGCCGTATTTTGGAAGAGGCCCAAAAGGGGCTTGTCCAAGGAAGTGTAAATCTGGGTCGCGATCTGGGGAATCATCAAGGTCATGATGGCCCGGCGGGTTTCCGCGAAATAGTAGAAATGCTTGACTGGCCGGCCGACATATTTGCCGATGCTGAACCAGAAGACAAAGGAACCCAGCATGGTGGACACGGACATGATCAGGAAATACTTCCAAAGGTCAGCCGGGCTTTTGATCAAAAGCAAGATAAAGACAACGCTGACGATCTTGACGATGGTATTTCTTAAAACCACCCGGCCAAAATCAGCCAGGCCCTGGAAGAACCAGGAGATGTCAAACTGGGCGGCAATCAAGTATGGCAGCATCAGCAGAAAGTAGTTCCAGTAACGGACCTTGAGGACCAGGCAGGTCAAGACAGTCAAGGCGATGGTTACCAAGCCGCCGATAAACTGGAAGTACCACAGGCCCCAGAAGGCCTCGGTCAGTTCCCCGCTCTTGCTCTTGGCCCGGGCTTTAGAGATGCTTCTGACCCCGATATTGGATAAAGACAGGACGCAGAAGATCATCAGAAACTGGACCGTGTTGTTGACGCTGGAATAGATCCCGTAGGTCGTCGGGCCCAGGACTCTGGACAGGTAAGGAACCGTGATCAAGGGCACCAGGACCAGGAAGACCTGGTAGACCGCGTTATAGAAGATGTTCAGAAAAGTTTTTTTCAAGGATCAGACCCCGCTTAAGTAATCAAAAATTGTCTGGCAGGCCTGGCCATGGTCGGCCTGGTCGCTCAGCTCCAGCCACTTTTTCCGCTCAAGGCCATACCCATCTTTTTCACCCAGCTGCTTGACCAGGTCAGCCTGACTGGCCACGCAGGGACCAGGGACGATTTCTTCATAAGGCCCCAGCAAAAAGCCCCGGGTCTTTTCATACTGGGCCAGGTAGTTGGTGATGAAAATCAGCGGCTTGTCCAAGTGGAGGTAGTCAAAGTAGATCGAGGAGAAGTCGGTCATGAGGAAGTCGGTGGCTCCCAGGATTTCGTAGAGGTCCAGCTTTTTCGCCAAAGGGTCGGAATTGTTCAAAAAGGCCACGTGCTTGGCCTCCAAGTGGAAGTCGCTGAAGAGCTTCATTTCCCATGGATGGAGCTTGACCAGGAGGTACTGCTTTCTAGCAGCCAGAGCCTGGTCTAAAGCGGCCAGGTCAAAGTCGCTGAAGGCAAAAAAGTTCCCTTCTTTAATCCGCTCCATCACTTCCGGCTCTTCCAATTCATAGCGGAAGGTTGGCACATAGATCCCTACTTGGGCTTCTGGGTCCTGGCAGGAGAAAAAGTCAGCCAGGAGCTGGGACTTTTTATAAGGAGACTTGAGCAAGGAATCAATTCTGGGGAAACCCAGCTGGACATAGCGGGGACCTTCAATTCCCATGCAGGCGCTCATCAAGCTTTCATAGAGTTCAGAACTGGAGGTGACCAGGTCGGCCGTCTTGTGCCAGAGCTTTTCGTTTCTCTGGTTGTCCCGGCGCTGGGTATTGTTGGCCATGGTCCCCATCCGCTTTAGGGGAATCCCGTGCCAGAGGGCCAGGTTGACCTGGCTTTTCCGGACCTTGAAGGGCTGGTGGGTGGTCAAGACGTACTTGGCCCGGCCGATTTTTTGCCAGTCTGACCAAGGCAGGTGGGAAGAAGGCCAGGGCTCGATCAAGTAGGCCGTGACTTCCGGGTGCTCGCGGCGCAGGTATTTATAAAAGAGGTAGCCATTGGACCCCGACCGGCCGGCCCCATTCAAGATCACGTATGTGTTGGGGTCTTCTTTTTGCCAGCGGGCCAAAAATTTCATGACTGCCAGATATAGGCGGAATAGTATGCTTTTCATAGTGCCTCGTTAATCATTAGCTAATAGTATCAAGTCCATTTTAGCAAATTCGCCCCCTGCCGCCAAAAGCAAGTTCCATCTTTTGTACTTTTTTAAAGGAAGCAAAAAGAGGCAGGACTGAACCTGTCTCTTTGTCATTTTCATCTTTAGCTAGTCAGCTGGCTATTTGCTGAAAGTAAATTCGAAGCGCTCGCCCACGTATGAAGCCCGCGTGTATTCAAAGGGCCGGCCATCAGCCAGCTTGGTAACCTGCCGGCGGGTGATCAAGGCTTCCCCGCGGCGGCAGTTGAGCAGGCGGGCCTCCTGTTCATTGGCGACAGCGGCTGAGATGTACTCAGTTGCATCCCCGATCTGGTAGCCCCCCTGCTTCTCCAAGGTCTGGTAGAGGTGGCTTGACACGTCATCTTTGGCAAAAGGCGCGATCAAATCTTCCGGCACCGTCACGATTTCGTGGCAGATCGGCACCTGGTCGGCATAACGGATCCGCTCCATGCGCAGGACCTTGTCGCTGCCCTCCAGGGCCAGGCGTTCTTTTTCCGACAGGGACGGCTGGGTGATCTTGTAGGAAACCAGCTTGCTGGACGGGGTCTGCCCGTTGGCCCGGGTGATTTCGGTAAAGGACATGATCCCGGACATCTTCTCCTGGACCTTCTGGCTGGCCACGTAGGTTCCGCTGCCCAGCCGCCTTTCCAGAATCCCTTCTTCCTCTAGGGTCTTGATGGCCTGGCGCAGGGTCATCCGCGACACCTTGAACTGTTCCGCCAGCTGCCGTTCAGCTGGAATCCGGTCCCCCACCTGGTAGACATGGTTTTCAATGTCCCGGCGCAGCTGATTGTGAATTTTGATATACATTGGTTCTTGCATCAGTCTTTCCCCCCACAGAATCATCAAGCTTGGATCTTAATTAAATTCTATAGCAAAAGGCGGTCTTTAGACAAGTTTACATTTTATTCCCGTCAATTTTACCTTGCCCTGGCCAGTCTGCTTGACCAGCAGCTGGTCCTGGTCGCTCTCCAAAACATTGCCTAAGATCCCGGCTTTGTCAGCCAGGCGCAAGTGGCTGCCAGCCACGTTTAAGAGGGCATTCTGCAGGCGGACCTGGCTTGCATCCCTTAAACTAAGCCAAGTGCCTTCGCTGCAGGAAAAGTGCGGCCGGCAAAAAACAGCCTTGCCCTGGCCCATGATTTCCCCTGCCTCCAAGTGGCAGTTGGTTAAGTTGCTGCTTCCGCTGACCTGCTTGAATTGCTTAAAAGTGCAGTTTTGGAAAACGGCTGAATTAGCTTTTTCCAAAAGGGTTGTCCCCGGCAAGCCGCAGTTCAAAAGGTCGGCCTGGCCATTTTTCAGAGTTAAAGACAGGTCAGACTCAGTGAAGTAAAGGTCATTTCCTTCGCTCAAACTGGTCACCTGGTCAAAAGCCGTCTGGTCAAAGTGCCCTTCATAAGCCGAACTTTCCTCCAGGACAAAATCCCCCTTGATCTGGGACTGGCTGATGGCTAATGGGCCAAAGCCATTGCCGGTAAAAGCAGCTGGAGTTGCCGCGATTTCACTGGAAGAGATCTGGACATGCTGCTCCTCATCGCCAACCAGGCGGATTCCCCCTTTGACCTGGCAGGAGTAAAGTTCCAGCCAGACCGGCCCCAAGGTCATGAGAGCCGTGCCCCTCTCCCCTTCTGCTGCTTCCAGCCGGCAGCCGCGCAGGGTCAAGTAAGGAGCATTTTCTCCTTCATAGACTTTGACCAGGGCTCCAGCAATTGCGGTAGTCTTGACGGCCAGATTTTCCAAGGTCAAATAGCGGCCATCCAGGATGACCGTGCCAACCAGGACCGTCATATCCGCTGCTGTCCCCGTCCCCTTGATCACGATATTCTTCAGCTTTTGCCCAAAAGGAATTTCATAAAAGCCGGGAGCCAGCATGAGCACGTCATCGTCTTCCAGCTGGTCTAAAGCCTGCTCCCAGGACAAGTCCCGGGGGTCCTGGCTTACTTTGATTAAGCGCATGGTCTGGCTCCTTTCTATTCGTTCCGTTCAGTCCACTTGATTCCCATCAAAGAGACGTTTTCTGGATGCTCGCACTTGATTTCCAGTGGCGCCCCCTGGTAGTAAAGGGCGTTGGCCACTAAGCGGGCATCATTGTCGACCAGAACCGGCCAGTTTTGCGGGTCAAATTGCAGGTTCCGCCCCTTCAATACCGCCTGGTCGACCAGGAAGATGAAGTAAGGGTAGTCACCATTGCCGGAGAAAGTCACTAAGCTGCCGTCCATAAAGCTTTTGCCTTCCAGGCTGGCCGCGGCCGCGATCTGCACATTGGACAAAAAGCTCTGGCTCTCCCCCCGGGCCTGGAAATTGTAGAGCTGGCTGTTCTGCATTAGCAAGTGGCAGTGGTCTTCGATGGCCAATTGACTGGGCATTTGACTCTCCAGGATGTTCAGCCAGCATTCGCCCCGGGCATAAAGGCTGTAGTCCCGGTTAAGAAAACGGCAGGCGTAGACATTAACCCAGCTCTTGCCGCCTAAGTTAAGGTTGCCGATGGCGGAGTTATTGATGTTTAATTCGATGTTGCTGGAGTCAAAGCTATTGACCGTCCCCCGGATCTCAGAGTTATTAATGATGGCCGTCCCGGTCCCTTCCAAAGAGATGGTGCCGAATTTTTCTGATTCATAGTCCAGCAGGCAGTCCGCCATTTCCAGGCGGAAATTGGCTTTTTCAAAAAAGGACAGGGTCCCGTTGAGCAGGCGGCAGGAGTACATCTCCACCGTGTCCTGGCCGTTGACGGAAATCGTGGTCGTCTTGCTGCCGGTCCCGGTCAAGACACAGCCGCGCAGGATCAGATAGCTGTTGGTCTCTTCCGGCAAATCCAGGGTGTTTACGTCCCCGTAAGGTTCCAGGGTCAAGTTTTCAAAAACCACCCGGGAGCTGTTTTCACCGATGGAGAAAAAGCTCCGGATCCGGGTGTCTTCCGGACTGGCCCCCAGGCCCTTGATGGTCACGTCTTCTAATAGCCGGCCCCGGGGCCAAACGTAATAGCCGGGCTCCAGCAGCAGATAGTCCCCCGGCTCCATGTCGAGCATGGCCCGGTGCCAGGTCACTTCACCGCCGCCGCTGCCAACTTTGATGTATTTGCTCATGTCCGCCTCCTGGTCAAAAAACTAAATACTATTGTACCCGCTATACGGGCAAAATAGTTGAAGAATGCTTCTTTTTTCGCAAAAAAGCCGTCAGTTTCTTCCTTATTGAAAGAAACTGGCAGCTTTTACCGGTTTAAAACTTGTTTTACTTAATCTTGACGTCCCAGTAGTAGGCAACAGTCCCGTAAGGAGACAGGCGGAAGCCGGTCACCTTGGACTTAAGAAGGTAGGAAACCCCGGCTTGGTAGAGTGGTGCCGCGAAAGCATCCTTTTGGATCAATTGCTTTTCGGCGGCGATCAAGCTGGCCTGCCGCTTGGCGGGCTGGGTGGCGTAAGTGCTCTTTGCCTGGTTGATTTCCTTCCAGAAAGTGCTGTTCTTGTAGTCACTTTCCAGGTTGAAGAGGCCACCGATGGTCAAGTAGTCGATCGGATCCTGGAAGCTTGGCTGCCAAGTCCCGTAAACCATGTCAAAGTTGTGCTTGCTCGTGTCCGCCAAACGGGACTTCAGCGGAATTGACCGCAACTTAACGGTCAAGCCTGGCAGGTTCTCCATCAAGTTGCTCTGCAGGTATTCGCCTACCCGCTTGGAAGCGTCCATGTCACTGGTTAACAGTTCGATGGTGATCTTGGACTTGCCCAGCTGCTTTTTAGCCAAAGCCCATTCCTTTTGGGCCTGCTTCAGATTGTAGGTCATCAGCTTGCCAGCACTGGTCCGGTAGTCCTTGCCGTTTTCATCGTAGATGAAGTCGCTGGCTACGAAACCTTGAGCTGCCTTGCCTGAGTGCAGGACCGTCTTCACCAATTCCTGCTTGTTCACGCCCAGGCTTATTGCCCGGCGGACGTGGACATTGCCTGTAGTCTTGCGCTTCAAGTTAAAGACCATGTAGCCGTTGGTCGGCGTGGTCTTCGTGTGGTAGTCGGCATTCTTTTCATACTGCTTGACGTAGTCAGAATCAACTGGCGCGTAGTCCAGCTGCCCGCCCTTATAGAGGTTGAGGCCGGTAGAGGTAGTCTTGATGACCTGGACCTTGACCGCGCTCAAGCTGACTGACTTGGCATTCCAGTAAGTCTTGTTCTTCTTCAAAGTCCACTTGAGATTGGACCCGGTCCATTGGCTGACAGTAAATGGACCGTTGTAAACCAGCTTGCTAGAGCTGGTCCCGTAGCTGGACCCGTACTTTTTGACGATCTTCGTGTCCTGCGGGTAGAATTGGGCCCCGGTCAAGAGGTCCGGCAGATACTGGATCGGATTTTCCAGGGTGACCTGCAGCTTGTACTTGCCCAAGGCCTTGATGCCCAGGCTAGACACCTTCTTCTTGCCGGCTACGATGTCCGTCCCGTTCTTAATCACCTGGTAGCTGTCGCTGTCCAGGGAATCGTTCTTCGGGTCAACCGTCCGCCGCCAGGCAATAACGTAGTCCTGGGCCGTTACCGGGTCTCCGTTAGACCACTTGGCATTTTTCCTAAGGGTAAAAGTGTAAACCTTTTGGTCCTTGGACTTGGTCACCTTGACCGCCCCGGCCAGCCGGGCCTGCCCCTTTTTGTCAAAGCGGTAGAGCCCTTCCATGGAGTTCTGCAGGGTTTCAGAGCTGATGGTGTCCCCGTACTTGCTGGAGTCCAGGGTACTGATTTCCCCGGTTACGGCTGTCTTCATCACCTGCTTGGAGCTGGAAGCCCCCTTGTTTTGCCCGCAAGCTGTCAAAAGCGCGGCCGTTGCCAAAAGTGTTACTGAAGCAATATTTTTCTTATGCATCGTTTATCTCCCGAGATGTTACTTAATCTATCCAATCTAATCTTACTTGCATTTATTAAACTTACTAAAAGTAACCAACAACTTACTTTTCAGTATAGCAAGTAATGCTAAGAATGTACATCATTACTTATGAAAGAAACCTTTTTCTTTTAAAATTAATTTTTTCATATGCTTTTAAGCTTTTCTTCTGGCCAAAAACTATTTTTCTTTTGCTTGGGCAAAAAAAGAGCTCCTGACTCAGTCAGAAGCTCTTTTTTCGGGTTGGGTGTTCTTTAGAACAATTGCGTTAGCTGGATTCGAACCAGCGCATGACGGTACCAAAAACCGTTGCCTTACCACTTGGCTATAACGCAATCAATGGAGGAAAGTGGATTCGAACCACCGAACTCAGAGAGAGCGGTTTTACAGACCGC
>NZ_KV793194.1:14335-79440 GCF_001808415.1 Lactobacillus sp. HMSC08B12
CGCCGCGTTTAGCCACTTCGCTATTCCTCCGTTGAAGTACTCTATTATATTAACGAAAAAACAGGGTAAGTGCAAGGTTTTTTGGCAATTTTTTTACTTTTTGGCTTAAACTTCCAGGCGCAGGTCCTCTGCCTGGGCAAAGCTCAAGCGGTCGATGAAGAGCCAGCGCATGAAGAAGCCCAAGGCAACTGGGTAAACGACGTAGAGAACCGTCAACAGGATGATGCTCCCCCAGCCTGGCGTCATCTTGGCGTAAGCCGCCAGGGGTCCGATCAGGCCGCTGAAGCCAAAGCCAGCGGAATTAGGCGTCCCCTGCAGGTTGAAGATGGCGGCCAGAAGACCGGACAAAGCAGACGAAAGCAGGACCGGGACAAAAAGCTTCGGCTTCTCCAGCATATTGGCCATCTGGATCTTTGGCGTCCCGATGAAGTGGGCCAAGGTGGTCCCCATCCCGTTGACGCTGTAGCTCATAATCCCCAAAGTGTAGGCCGCCCCAGTGATGCCCAGGTTGGCGGCCCCGGAGGCAACCCCGGTCAAGCCGATCGCCACCGCGATCCCAACTGAAGAAATCGGGGACACGATCATAGCCGCGAAGGACATCCCGATCAAGACACCCATCAAGAGCGGCTGCAGCTTGGTAAAGGCCATGACGATCATGCCGATAAAAGTGGTCACGGTTTTAACGTATGGCAATATCAAGAGGCCGATCCCGCCGCCAACGACCAAGACGATGATTGGCAAGAGAATGGTCGTGTAGGAACCAAGCTTGTTGCCAATCAATTTGATCAAGAGGATGGCTAGGGTGATCGTCAAGCCGATGTTGATAACGTCACCAGTCCCGGCGACCATGATCAAGCCGTTTTTAAAAGTAACCGCGCCAGACCCGATCATGGCCGCGGCTGCGACCGAACACATCTGGATCATGTTCATCTGGAAGAGGTAGGCCGCGCAGAAGCCGGCCATGGCCGCCAGCAGGCTCTGGGTAAAAGTAGTGATGTTGATGACCGTCTGGGCAAAAGCCGGAGCTACACCCAAGAGGGCCTTCATCAGCTGGCCTAAAATCGCGGCCGGCACCAGGGCAGCAATGACCCCGAGTCCGATCCCGTTTAAAATGTTCAGCGTGCCTTGCTTAAGGCCGTTTGTTTCTTTACTTTCCGTCATTCTTATTTTCCTCGACAAATTTCTTGATTCTGCTTACGCCTTCTTTAATTTCGTCCAGTGCCGTCGCGTAGGAGAAGCGGAGCCAGCCCTGCCCGCCCTTGGCGAACCAGGAACCGGCACAAACACCGACATGGGCCTGGTCAGCCAGCTCATAAACGAATTCCGTTTCTTTTTGGTTAAGACCGGCTGGAATCTTGGCCCAGATATAGAAGGCCCCCTGCGGTTTGATCACTTCAAAGCCGGTTTCCGTCAAAGCCTGGTAGAGGTAGTCCCGGCGCTCTTTGAAGGCGGCCTTCATTTCCCGGGCATCCCTGTCCCCGTTTTTAAAAGCTTCCTCGGCCGCGTCCTGCATTGGGGTCGGTTCAGTCGTGGTGATGAACTGGTGGACCTTGGCCAGCTGGTCAGTGATTTCCTGGGGAGCCGCCATGATCCCGATCCGGTAGCCGGTCATGGCCCAGGACTTGGAGACCCCGTTTAAAACGATGGCCTGGCTTCTGAGGGACTTGGCCATTGAGGCGTGCTCTTGCTCGTAGTTCAGTTCACTGTAGATTTCGTCGCAGAGGACAAAAGTTGGCCGGTCCTTGATTACTGCCGCCAAAGCATCCAGCTCTTCCTGGCTGTACATGACTCCAGTCGGGTTGGTCGGGTAGTTCATGACCAGAATCCGGAGGCGGTCGCCGTATTCGTCAACGGCTGCTTGCAGCTGGTCTGGCGTTAATTTGAAGCTGGTCTGGGAAGTGTCGATCTGGACAACTTCAGCTTTTTCCAGGGCCGCGTCAGCAATATATAAAGGAAAGATCGGGGTTGGCAGGACCATCACGTCGCCTGGGTTGATGATGGCAGACATGACCGTGTAGATGGCTTCCGTTGCCCCGTTGGTAGCGATGATTTCGCTTAGCTCATAGTGCATGTCGTAATGCCGGGCCAGGAAGTCTGCCGCGGCTTTTCTGAGTCCTGGCGTCCCGTTTGAAAGAGCGTAGTGGGAGTGGTTGTCCACGATCCCCTTGATGGCAGCCGTCTTGATATGGTCCGGGGTATTGAAGTCTGGCTCGCCAACCGTGAACTTGACGATGTCCGGGTACTGGCTCGTATACTTGGCAAAATTCAGAATAGCTGAAGACTTTACTTCCGCTACTCCCTGCTTAAAGTGCTTAGTTAAATCAACCATGGTGTCCTCCTTGGCTACCGTAAAAACAAAAAATCGCGGATCAGATGATCCACGATTACCAAAGTCTGCTAATGCGCGTGTTCTTGAAACCGCCGGATCTTGATTCCTGCCGTTTCAAAAAATGCTGAGAAAACTCTTATTATTGAAACTGCAGATGCATGTTCTTGCTTGAAAACTTGCATCCGCAGATGCAAGCTAGTTCCAGTAATAAAAGCTAAAGAATTTCGCGTTCTTGCTGATTAAAGCGTTCATGATTCTTGTCCTCTCTCAACATTTGATGCTTTAACTATATCTTAAGAACAAATTAAAGTCAAGCGCGATATGTTAATTTTCTTCCCAATTTTCAGGATTAGCCAACAGGTCCTGCATGGCCTGCAGGAGGTCACGGCCGACTGTGATTGTTCCGGGCTTAAGGAAGTAGCTCAAGGAAATTTCTTCTTCCAGCTGGCCCAACAGCTTTTGAATTTTCTCCGCTTCTTGTTCTTTTCCAGCCATCTGCTGCCTCTTTTCTTAAAATCAATCTGACGACAAAAGTTCTTTTCCATTTTACCAGATTTTTGACCTGCTTTTTTGGTGCGCAAAAAAGGCCAAGCCTTCCGGCCTGGCCTTGCTTATTGCGTTAGCTGGATTCGAACCAGCGCATGACGGTACCAAAAACCGTTGCCTTACCACTTGGCTATAACGCAATCTTACTTGTGAGCTGATCGCTCAACAAATAATATATTACCTAATTTCCTAGCTTTGGTCAACAGTTTTCGACAACTTTTTCTAAAAATCTTTTCCCTTAAACCCGGGCCGGCAGGTCGACCTGGCTTTCAGCCAAAACCTTGCCCTTTAAGGCACGCAAGAATTCATTGTAGTAATAAGGCTGCTCCAGGTCCAGTTTCTCGCTTAAAGTGTAAACCCGGAAGCGGTAGTCGTGGTCCTTGTCCGGCGGAGTCGGCCCGATATAGCCCGTATGCACTTCTTCTGGATCGGTTAAAAAGCGGGAAACAGTACTATTGTAACCCTGGGGCGTATCCGTCGTCCGGCTGAAGTCAGCTGGAATTTCGCTGACTGCTGGCACGTCGCTGGCCAGCCAGTGGATCCAGGCAAAGCCGCAGACCGGAATGGAATCATAGTCGACCAAGGACCAGGCCAGGTACTTGGTCCCTTCCGGCAGGTCCGTCAAGGTAAAAGGAAAAGACACTACCGGATTGCCGGCTTCTTTAACGCTGGCATACTTGGCATATTCATCGGGCAAATAGCCCTTATCCAATTTAACTTGAATCTGCATGGTTAAACCTACTTTCTTTACTCAAGACTTACTATACATCATCTTCATTTTAACATTTTTTCTGTTAAACTAATTAACGGCGTATTTTATAGGAGTTTTCTCATGTCACGTTACAAAATTCAAGCCTTTCTCTTCGTTTTCGTAGCCTTCATGTTGGGCTGCAATGAATATATGATCGTCGGCGTTTTGCCGGATATTTCCCGGGAAATAAATGCCTCCCTCAGCAGCTTGGGCTACCTGGTTACCGTATTTGCCTTGGTTTATGCTGTCGCCACTCCCCTGGTCACTTCCCTGACCAAGTATTTCAAGCGCCACCAGCTCCTCTTCTTTTTGATGGGGATCTTCTTTATCGGCAATACCTGGACGGCCTTGTCACACAGCTATGTCAGCCTGCTTTTGTCCAGAATCCTGTCAGCCACGACAGCCGGGGCGATTATTTCCCTGATCCTGGTTATCGCCAACTTCGTGGCTCCCTTGGAAAAAAGAGCCTCGCTTCTCTCCTGGATTTTTGCCGGCTTCTCGATTGCTTCCATCATCGGCCTGCCAATCGGGACCTTGATCTCAACGACTTTTTCCTGGCATGCTAGTTTCTGGATGATCTCGCTTCTGACACTCGTAACCTTTATCCTTTTACTGGCCTTCGTGCCCCGGGACACTCCGCAGAGCCAGTCCAGCAAGGGCAATAAGCAGTTTGCCATCCTGGGCAACTGGCACATCCAGCTGACCCTCCTGGCCATCATCCTGGTCTGCGCGGCTCAGTATACCTACTATACCTACATCCGGACCTTGATCACCGACTACATGCATTTCCCGAAGAGCTGGCTGAATGTCCTGCTCTTGCTGCTAGGCTTGGCCTTTATTGCCGGCAACAAGACTGGGGGCTTTCTGGCCAACCATGGCGGGATCAAGCGCCTGCCTTTGGTCTTTGGCATCCAGACTGTTCTGCTCGTCCTCTTGGCTCCCCTTTTGCCTCTGTCCTGGCTAGCCTTCCTGTGCATCGTCGGCATCTGCTGCGTCAACAGCATGTACGGGTCTTCCACCCAGGTTTATTTCATGGACCTGGCCGCGGCTGAATATCCAGAGTCAATCGACTTCGCTTCCAGCTTCAACTCAATTTTTGCCAATGTCGGCATCTCCCTGGGCTCCTTTACGGCAGCGCAAGCGGCAGGCTTGACCGGGATCGCCAGCACCCCCTACTTTGGCGGGGTCTACAGTTTGCTCAGCTGCCTTCTGATGCTCCTGGTCTGCCGGCAATTAGCTGCTAAGAAGTAAAAATAGGCAAAAGCTGAAAAAATGAATAGATAGTAAAAACTCGCCGCACGGCGAGTTTTTTAGTCGAATAAAGTTTGCCAGTTGGCATCCCGGTGTGCGGCAAAGCACATCTTCACCTGTTCAGTTGAGTTCTTGTTTTCTGCCAAAGGCGGCAGGTCATCTTCCTTAAACCAGGCCGCCTGGCTCGTTTCAGAGTTGGCCTGGAATTCCCCACCTAAAGACTGGCAGAGATAATAGATGTCGGTAATCCCATAAGGGTGAATGGAGCCATGGTGCTTGAAGTGGTCTTGAACAGCGATAATTTTGACCGGTTTGACAGTTAAGCCTGACTCTTCCCGGCACTCCTTAATGCAGTTGTCAGCTGGAGACTGGTCGACGTCACACCAGCCGCCGGGCAGGGACCAATGCCCTTCTTTTTCCTGGACCAGGAGAATCTGGTCATCCTTGAAAATGGCCGCCCTGGTCGCGATTTTCGGAGTCTGGTAGCCAATTTCATTACAAAAGAGCTCTTTGACCTTGTCATAACTGACCGCGCTTTTTTCCGCCAGCATTTCCGCGGCTATTTCCCGCAGGCGGCTGTAGCGCTCCGTGTCAAAAATATCCTTGCTGTAGGCCAGGCCGGTCTGCCCGATCGCTTGGATTTCCATGGCCCAGTCAATCAATTTGTCGCCTTTTTTCATCATGCCCTCTCTTCCTTCTGCTGTAATTGTTCCTGCCTTAATTATAGTCAAAAGGGAAAAATTTTTGCGCAAAAAAGCAGATCCGGAGATCTGCTTTCTTGACTATCTTTAATCTCGATTATTTGACGTAGGCTTCCTTGAAGTCCCAGTTGCCCCGGTTGTAGACCGCGTTCTTTACACTGGTCCGGACCAGCATGACGCTGGTTGAGTAGTAGAGCGGGCAAATGCCGGCATCGTTTAAGAGGATGTCTTCAGCCTTGCTCATGTCGCTCCAGCGCTGGCTGGCAGACATGGTAGTCTTGGAGTCAGCAATCAGCTTGTCGTATTCGCTGTTTGACCATTGCCCGTCGTTTTGGCTGTTGCCAGTCGTAAACAGGTCCAGGAAGGAGATTGGGTCAGCGAAGTCGGCGATCCAGTCGATCAGGCCCAGCTGGAAATTGTGGCTGGCCAGGCGGTTCAGCAGGGTCTTGAATGGCACGCTGTTAACTTCCACCTTAACCTGCGGCAGGGTTGCTTCAATGTTGGACTGGATTGATTCTGCCGTCTTCTCGGCACTGTCCGTGTCACTGGAGATCAAGGTCAGCTTAATCTTGCTCTTGCCCAGTTCAGCCAGGCCCTTAGCCAGGTACTGCTTGGCCAGCTTCTTGTTGCCGTCCTTCGGGTAAAGGCTCTTTGCGCTGCTGGAGATCAAACTAGTGTAATCTTTGCCGTTGACCTTGGTCAAGTCCTTGGAGGTCAAGGTGTTGGCCGGCTGGCTGGCCCCGCCGTCGATGGTAGAAACCAGGCCCCCGCGGTCAATTGCCAGTGACAGGGCCTTGCGGATGTTGGCGTTCTTGACGTATTCGTTGCCGCTCTTGCCCTGGCTGAATGTCATGTAGTAGGTCCCGCCTTGCGGCAGCAAGGTGAAGGCCTTATCGCTCTTCAGCTGCTTGATTTGTGAAGGATCAAGGGAAGTAGCGTCCAGCTTCTTAGCCTGGTAGAGGTTGTAGGAGGTCGTGGTTGATTTTTGTACGCTCCAGTTGATCTGGTTCAGCTTGACCTTGCTCTTGTCCCAGTAGTACTTGTTCTTGACCATCTTCCAAGACAGGTTGGACCCGGTCCAGCCCTTTTGGATGTAAGGGCCGTTGTAGACCAGGTACTTGGAAGCTGTCCCGTACTTGGAGCCATACTTCTTAACGGCTTTTTCATTTTGCGGGAAGAAGACCGCGAAGCCCATCAGATTGTTGAAGTAAGGGATCCGCCGTTCCAGGGTCACGACCAGCTTGTACTTGCCAACCGCTTTGATCCCCAGGCTCGTTGCCGGCTTCTTGCCAGCTACGATCTTGTCAGCATTCTTGATGCCAGAGAAGAGGTATGAGTATTCTGATTCAGTCTTCGGGTTGACTGTCCGCCGCCAGGAGTAGACAAAGTCCTGGGCCGTCACCGGATCCCCGTTGGACCACTTGTCGTTCTTTCTCAAGGTAAAGGTGTAAGTTTTACCGTCTTTGGAAACTTTTTCAGAGGTTGCCAGGCCGGGAGTAATCTTTGAGTCCTTGCCCAGGCGGTACAGGCCTTCAAAGGTGTTGGAGATCTGGGTAAAGGAAACTGAGTCGGTCGCTTTTGACAGGTCCATGGTCGGAATTTCAGCACCAGCTGACCAGTTCAGAGTTTTTTTGGCAGATGAACTTGCCCTTGAAGAGCCACATGCCGTTAACGCGAGTGCCGCCAGGCAGACGCAGGCTGCTTGACCTAAGTTTTTCGGAATTTTCATTGTCTTGCCCCCTGCTTTCACATCTTTGTCATCACTAGTTAATTTTTTAAGCTTGTACTCATTGTATTTCCATTTTGCAGCATATGCAAGGACTTGTCTTTTTTTCCGGAAAACTCTTAGTTTTGGAAGTTTTCTGTCCGACACGGATTTACTTTATTCAGTTGGTCTAGACTTTTGCTTAATTTTCTTATGTGGATAAGCTGGGGAGAAAAATTGGTCTGCTCAGTCAATTTCCTTGAAATACAATCCTTGGTGCTCAACCAGACTCTCTCCTTCTTCCCGCAACTGCCCCTTAAGGTTAAAGAAAATTGTACTAAAACCATCTTCAATCCGCATAAGCGAAAAATCATTCTCCTGCTTAAGCAAGATATTTAAGCTGCCGTAATTGTCAATCACCATAGTATCGATGATTTCTCCCAGCCGCTCTAAGCCACTGTTTCCTAGGTTATTGTTTTTCAGATCGGGGTAAAGGGCATTAGCCACTGCTTCATCTAAGTAGACATATGACTCGTGCTGGTACATCAGCGCGAAGGCAATAAATTTTATTTTTTCTGCAAATCGCGGCTTAAAGTGTACGTTTAAATACATCTCTAGTTCTGCATAATCTTCATTTTGAAAAGTAAACGGAACAAAATCAGCAAAATACTTGTCTGATTGCTGGTCAATCAAGTGGTCAATAAGATCAACGGCATTGTCATAATTCATGGGCAAAACTCCACTGTTCATTACATTATATTTTGATCTATAGATTACTTACTATTCATTAATCTATAGAGTTCCAAAACACCTAAAAGCAGACTAAACCCTCCTAAAATTAAGTAGTCATATGTCGAATTAGACCTTTCTGTCCGTACCGTTAATCTTGCGGCAGACCACCCCGTAAAAAATATAAATATAAACGCTAATATGCTTCTGGAAACTTTACTAGTCAAGATTTTTTTCATCGCATTTTTTATACTTCCGTTTTATATAATGTAAGCATTTTTATTTAATTTCATATCAATTTTACCCCCACTAAGCAAAAATACAAGTAACAGCTAAAAAAGGGCATCCCTACAAGCACATTTCATGGCTTAAGAGATACCCACGTTTCTACTGAAAAACATTATCTGAAATTGATGCAGAAAAAAAGCACCAGCAAAATGCTGATGCTTTAAATCTCTTGGATTCGATATGATCTGTTGTGACCATATGTGACCATTTGAAGTCTCGAAACCGCTGATCTGATGCCGTTCTTGACGATCCAGATTAACGCTTTGAGAATTGTGAAGCCTTGCGGGCCTTCTTCAGACCTGGCTTCTTTCTTTCCTTCATTCTTGGGTCACGAGTCAAGAAGCCGGCCTTCTTCAGTGGACCACGGAAGTCTGGGTCTACTTCAAGAAGGGCACGGGCGATACCATGACGGATCGCACCGGCTTGACCTGAGAAACCACCACCGTTAACGTTAATGATAACGTCGTATTGGCCTTCAGTTTCAGTCAAAGTCAAAGGTTGCTTAAGGTCCTTAACCAAGATTGGCAATGGAATGTAGTCAGCAACATCCTTGTTGTTAACAGTGATCTTACCATCGCCTGGTACTAAACGAACGCGAGCTACGGCGTCCTTACGACGACCAGTACCTGCATATGCAGCTTGTTGTGCCATCTAAACTACCTCCTAGATCAAATTGTTAATGTCTAACTTTTCAGGCTTTTGCGCTTCGTGCTTGTGTTCTTCACCAGCATAAACGTGCATCTTCAAGAATTCTTGGTGGCCAAGAGTGTTCTTTGGAAGCATACCCTTAACTGACAATTCAACCAATTTAACAGGGTTCTTGGCAAGCAATTCGCCAGCTGATACAGACTTCAAGCCGCCACGGTATTCTGAGTGGTGGTAGTAGATCTTGTCAGTTGCCTTCTTACCAGTCAGCTTTAACTTAGAAGCGTTAACGATGATGACGTTGTCACCAGTGTCAACGTTTGGGGTAAATTGAGGCTTGTTCTTACCTCTAAGGATAGTAGCAACAGCAGTTGAAAGACGGCCCAATGAAACATCAGTAGCGTCAATCAAGTACCACTTACGTTCAATTTCACTAGTCTTTGCTAATGGTGTAGTACGCAATGTAAATTCCTCCGTTTAATTCGTAGTTTGAATACAATAAGTTTCCGGGGCCTACCGTGGACAAACATACTCCTATATCATATGTCCTAAATACCAAAATGTCAATTATAAATCAAGGTCGAGCCGATATTTTCTTGGCACCTCCTCGTAAAAGACATGGTAGAGGTACAAGCCGCAGGACTGGGCGGTCTGCTGGACCTCCAGCCGGTTCTTGGCCGCGATCACCCGCTTTAAGTCGTGCACCGGCCGGCGGCCATTGCCGATCTCCAGCAAGGTGGCCACCAGGATCCGGACCATGTTGTACAAAAAGCCGGTCGCGATAAAGTCCATGATCACTTCGTTGTTTTCTTCATCCAGGGCCACGTTGACATAGTACATGTCCCGGACTTTATCCTCAATCTGCCCGCCGCTGGCCGCGAAACTGGTAAAATCATGCCGGCCCAGGAGGTCCTTGGCGGCTTCTTGCATCTTTTCCACATCTACAGGATATGGGTAGTGTCCTGTGTAAAAACGCTTAAAGGGGTTTACGAAGCCGTCCAGGCTGACCCGGTAGCGGTACCACTTCCCCTTGACGGAAAAACGGGAGTGGAAATCTTTATCCACAATTTCACAGTCAGTAAAAACCATATCCATCGGCAGCTGGGAATTTAGGGCCTTGATCATGTTGGCTGCCGGAATTTCCCTGCCTGGATAGTCAAAGTGGATTACCTGCCCGACTGAGTGGACTCCGGCATCAGTCCGACCTGACCCGAAGACCCGGACCTCCTGGCCCTTAGTCATCCGCTTGAGAATCTCCTCTACCGTCCCTTGAATCGTTCTTTGCCCCGGCTGGGACTGAAAGCCATGAAAGTCATGGCCGTCATAGGACAATGTCAATTTGTATCTGCTCGTCATCAATGCTTCCTTGTCGTGATCATCAAAATTGTCAACAGCAGGCAGTAGGCTGCTGGAATCAAGTCCACCTTACTCCATTCCAGGATCCGGTAGCGGGTCCGGCCCTCACTGCCCTTGTAGCCCCGGGATTCCATGGCTGTGGACAAGTCCAGGGCCACTTCCAGAGAATCGATAAAAAGCGGCACCAGCATCGGGACAACTGACTTAGCCCGCTTGACCAGGCCGCCGTCGTTAAAGTCGGCACCCCGGGACCGCTGGGCATTCATGATCTTGACCGTCTGGTCAAACAAGGTCGGCACGAAGCGCAGGGCGATCGAAATCACCAAACTAATCATGCCCACGTTGACCTTGAAGAGCTTGAGCGGCGTCAGCATCCATTCCATGGCATCCGCGATTTCCAGGGGCTTGGTCGTCACCGTCATCACTGTTGACACCAGAATGATCATGGCAAAACGGATGAAAACGTACAAACCATTGATCAAGCCCTCGCTGGACAGGGTAAATATCCACCAGTGCCAGTAGACTTTTCCACCGGCCATGAAGAAGGTCTGCAGAAGGGAGGTGAAAACAATCAGCCAAATCATTGGCTTGACCCCGTCCCAAAAAACTCTGGCCTTTAGTCCCGTCGCGAAAACGCAGGCCAGGCCGAAGATGCTGATCACCAGATAGCTGACCCAGTTGTTGGCCAGGAAGATCATGATGATAAAGTAAAAAGTCGTCAGCAGCTTGGCCCGCGGGTCTACCCGGTAGACAAAGGTCGTCCCCGGCAGGTAGCGGCCGATAATAATCTTACTCATGCTCTCCCCCCTTCAAGCTTTGCTTGATCGCGTCCGCCAGCTCCGGCATGGTTAAAGGCTGGCCCGGCAGCTTTAAGCCAGCCGCCTCAAGTTTTGCGGCAAAACGGGCGCTGCGGGGTTCAGCCAGGTGGTGTTTTTGCAGCCATTCACTGTCTTTGAAGACTTCCTTAGGGCTGGCATGCTTGATCAAGCGGCCATGCTCCAAAACCAGTACGTCGTCGGCGTAATCTGCCACGTCATCCATGTTGTGGGTTACCAAAATCACCGTATGCCCAGCTGCCTGATAGTCCTTAAACAGCTGCATCATTTCCAGCCGCCCCATTGGGTCCAGGCCAGCTGCCGGCTCATCTAAACAGATGATCTCCGGCTCATAGGCCAAAACCCCAGCCAGGGCCACCCGCCGCATCTGCCCGCCGGACAGGTCGAATGGCGAATGCTCAATCAAGTCATCTTTCAGACCCACCTTTTTAAGCCATTTTAAGGCCGCCTCACGGGCCTCATCTTCACTGAAGCCAAAGTTCCTTGGCCCATACTCAACGTCCTTTAGAACCGTGTTTTCGAAGAGCTGGGCCTCTGGAAACTGAAAGGCCAGGCTCACCTTGCGGCGCAGGTCCTTCAAGCCCTTGTTGCCAGTCTCCGGGGTGATGGTGTAGCCCGCGATTTCGATCTTGCCACTGGTGGGCTTTAACAGCGCGTTAAAGTGCTGCATTAGGGTCGACTTGCCGCTGCCCGTATGGCCAACCAGAGCGATGAACTTCCCCTCTTCCAGGCTGAAATTCAGCTGGTCCAGGCCGATCGCCTCCAGCGGTGAGCCAGGGCTGTAGACATAACTTACATTTTCGAATTTAATTGCCATAAGCTCTGAACCAACTTTTCCTCATCATCAATTTCATCCGGGAGCACAATCCCCCGTTCCTTCAAGAGCTGCTTGAGCCGGTAGACAAAGGGAATATCCAGGCCGATCCGCTCCAGCATCTCCACCTTGGAAAAAATTTCCTCCGGCTTACCTTGGTCTAGCAGCTGGCCGTCGTCTAAGACCAAAACCTGGTCAGCCCCCGCGGCCTCTTCCAGGTCGTGGGTGATGGAAATAACCGTCAAGTTATTGTCTTCCTTGATCTTCCGAACCAGGTCCAAGATCTGCTCCTTGCCTTCCGGGTCCAGCATGGAGGTCGATTCATCCAGGATGATGACCTGGGGCTTGACTGCCAGGATGCCGGCGATCGCTACGCGCTGTTTCTGCCCCCCTGAGAGGTTGCTGGGCTCGCTGTCAGCATAATCAGCCATACCAACGTCAGCGACCGCCTGAGCGACGATTTTCAGCATTTCCGGCCGGGGCACTGCCCGGTTCTCCAAGCCAAAAGCAACATCGTCACTGACCGTGGCCCCGACAAACTGGTTGTCAGGATTCTGGAAGACAATGCCGACCTTCTCTCTGACTTCCCAAACCGTGTCAGCCCCCAGCTTGACCCCGTCAACTGTAATAGAGGACTTATCCAAATCATCTGGGGCCAGCAGGCCATTGATCAATTTAGAGACCGTTGACTTGCCGCTGCCGTTATGCCCGATCAGCGCCGTCCAGCTTCCCCGCTCAATCGCAAAAGAGAGGTCAGACACAGCTGGCCGCGGGCTGTCCGGGTAAGTAAAAGTCACATGGTCAAAAGAAATAATATTGTCGCTCATCGCGTCACCACCTATTTGCTCATTTCCCTCTATTGTATCAAGCCAGGGTAAAAAAGCGCAAAAAAAAATCATCCATGAAGAGGGATGATATCGAACCATCTAAGCTAGACTAAGGTTTCCCCACCATCATCGCGCTTATTCTCGCTTTCATGAATAATTTCAAAAAGTATTAAATTTGCAGCTTGAGAATTAAACCAATTCCAAAACTACCATAGGAGCTGCGTCACCCTTACGAGGAACTGCCAGCTTCATGATCCGGGTGTAACCACCGTTACGGTCCTTGTAACGAGGAGCTACGTCGCTGAAGAGCTTTTGAAGTGCTGACTTAACAACTACTTCGTCGCCTTCTTCGTGGATATCAGCGATTTCGTTACGTACAAAAGCAGCAGCCTTTCTTCTTGCAGCCAAGTCACCGCGCTTGCCCAAAGTGATCATCTTTTCAGCAGTGCGACGTACTTCCTTAGCGCGAGCTTCAGTAGTGACGATGCGTTCGTTAATGATCAATTGGGTAGTCATTTCACGGAGCATAGCTTTTCTTTGACTACTGTCCCAACCTAATTTACGGTATGACATTAATGTGCCTCCTTTATTACAGACTAGTCTTCTTGACGAAGTGAAAGACCCAGGTCTGCCAATTTATTCTTAACTTCTTCCAATGATTTACGTCCCAGGTTGCGTACCCGCATCATTTCCGCTTCTGACTTAACAGTCAAGTCTTGCAGGGTGTTGATGCCAGCCCGCTTCAAGCAGTTGTATGAACGAACTGAAAGGTCCAGGTCCTCGATAGTCATTTCGAGTTTCTTTTCCTTTTGGTCGTTCTCTTGTTCTACCATAACTTCGCCGATTTCGGCAGCAGCGTCAGCTGATTCGAAGGCCTTGAAGTGTTCGACCAGAACACGGGCGGCAAAGTTGAGGGCGTCATTCGGAGCGATTGAACCATTTGTCCAAATTTCCAGGGTAAGCTTGTCAAAGTCTTCTCTCTTACCAACCCGGGTTGATTCAACTTGGTAGTTGACCTTTTCGATTGGTGAGAAAAGTGAGTCAACTGGAATGTCGCCGATGGACATTTCAGCAGACTTGTTTTCGCTGGCTGGTACGTAGCCCCGGCCGTTGCAGACATCAATCCACATGTGCAGGTGGCCACCTTGAGCGATGGTACAAATGTATTGGTCAGGATTCAAGACTTCAACATCAGCATCAGCCTTCAAATCTTCAGCAGTTACCGTAGCTGGACCTTCAACGTCGAGTTCGATCGTCTTTACTTCTTCAGTGTAGGCCCGGAGTTCAAGCTTCTTCAGGTTCAAGATGATCTTGGTTACGTCTTCTTTAACACCGGGAACAGTAGTGAATTCGTGCAAGATACCATCGATCTTCACCTTCACCAAACCGGTCCCTGGGACAGAAGTCAGCAAAACCCGACGCAGTGAATTACCTAAGGTAGTACCAAACCCACGCTCCAGCGGTTCAACGACAAACTTCCCGTAACTGTCTTCTTGATCCACGACGGTAATATTTGGTTTTTTAAATTCAATCATTACTGGGCCCCTTTCAAAACGCACGTCTCAAAGTAAGATTTTATTAAACACGACGACGCTTTGGTGGTCTAGAACCGTTGTGAGGTACTGGAGTAACGTCACGGATTGAAGTGATTTCCAGACCAGCAGCTTGCAGAGCACGGATTGCTGATTCACGACCAGAACCTGGGCCCTTAACTGATACTTCGATGTGCTTCATACCTTGGTCAATTGCGCTCTTAGCAGCAGCTTCAGCAGCCATTTGCGCAGCAAATGGAGTAGACTTACGGCTACCCTTGAACCCCAAAGCACCAGCTGAAGACCAGGCAACGGCGTTACCTTGAACGTCAGTAATCATAACTAAAGTGTTGTTAAACGTTGAGTGAATGTGAGCCACGCCACTTTCAACGTGCTTCTTCACACGACGCTTACGAGCAGTTTTCTTTGCAGGCATCAATAAACCTCCTTATATTATTTTTGGATTAACGGCTTCTCTTAGCACCCTTACGAGTACGTGCGTTGTTCTTGGTGTTTTGACCACGAACTGGAAGACCGCGACGGTGACGGATACCACGGTATGAACCGATATCAACAAGACGCTTAATGTTCATGCTTACTTCACGACGCAAGTCACCTTCAACACGGTACTTGTCGACTTCTGCACGAAGCTTTTCTTGTTGTTCTGGGGTCAAGTCCTTTGAACGAACGTCTTCAGATACACCGGCTGCTGCACAGATTTCTTGTGCAGTGTGTTCACCGATACCGTAAATGTAAGTTAAAGCGATAACGACTCTTTTATCTCTTGGTAAGTCAACACCAGCGATACGTGCCATAGAATGCACCTCCTACTTTCTAAAATTAACCTTGACGTTGCTTGTGCTTTGGATTTGCAGGGCAAATAACCATAACACGACCATGTCTCTTAATGACCTTGCAATGTTCGCACATTGGCTTAACAGATGGTCTAACCTTCATGTTTGCCTCCGTTTTTATTTAATAAACCGATACGTAATTCTACCTTTAGTCAAGTCATATGGAGACAGCTCCACAGTGACCCGGTCGCCAGGCAGGATCCGAATGTAGTGCATTCTGATCTTGCCGGAAACGTGAGCCAAAATAGTGGCACCGTTTTCCAATTCGACTTTAAACATAGCATTAGGTAAGGTATCAACTACCTTACCTTCTACTTCAATGACATCATCTTTTGCCAAAGTTGCCCCTCCGCAATCAAAACAGTCATACTTCGAAATTATAACATGTTCGAAAAAATTTGCAAATTCTTTTAGCTAATCCTTGCTCAGGATAGCGTCGATATCTGCAAAAACTTTTTCAGGTGCTTGTTCGCCGTTTACAGTAGCGAGCAAACCCTTCTTGTCATAGTACTCCTTCAATGGAGTATTCATCTTTTCGTTAACTTCCAGCCGGTTCTTGACAACTTCAGGCTTGTCGTCTTCACGTTGATAGAACTCGTGGCCGCCGCAGCGGTCGCAAGTCCCTTCGACCTTAGGTCTCTTTGAGAACTTGTTGTAAGTCGCGCCGCAATTCTTGCACATGAACCGTGCAGATAAACGATCGATTAAAGTCTCTTCCTTGACATCGATTGCGATGACGTTGGTCAGCTGCTTGTTCAAGCGGGTAGTGATTTCGTCGAGCAATTCTGCCTGGTTAGTCGTTCTCGGGAAACCGTCAAGAATGAAACCATTCTTAACGTCGTCTTGACCGAGACGTTCTTCAACCAACTTAGCAGTTACTTCGTCTGGAACCAAATCGCCCTTGTCGATGTAAGACTTGGCTTCCAAGCCTACTGGAGTCTTGTTAGCCATAGCTTCTCTAAACATATCACCGGTTGAAATGTGAGCCAAGTGATACTTGTCAACGATTTGTTCAGATGCAGTACCCTTGCCTGCGCCTGGCAGACCAAGAAGAATCAAATTAATCATATTTTTTCACCTATCTAATAAATCCGGCATATTCACGCTTCATCAACAAACCGTTGATTTGCCGTGACAATTCCAGAACAACCCCGATAACGATCAACAAGCTGGTCCCACCCAAGCCAATTGAACTTGGCAGGTCCCAGATGTTGGTTGCAAGCTGTGGAAGCAAAGCAACCAAACCCAGATATACGGACCCGACCGTTGAAAGCTTCAGCAACATTGAACTTATATATTTCTCAGTGTCCTTACCTGGCCACACGCTAGGAATATATGCACCCTGCTTTTGTAAGTTTTCCGCCAGCTTCTCAGGATTTACCTGAACGAAGGCATAGAAGAAAGTAAATAGAATGATCAAAAGGGTGTAGATAATTGCACCAGGGGTTGTCTGCAAGCTAAAGATATTCGATAAGACCTGATACCAAGTCGTGTCGCCGTACTTGCCTTGGAAAGCCATCAAAATCGTGGCTGGCGTAACGATGAACGAACTGGCGAAGATAACTGGAATAACGCCGGAGACGTTAACCTTTAATGGTAGAAAACTTTCTGATCCACTGGTCGTCGCTCTTCTCGTATATTGAATCGGAATACGACGATCAGCTTGTTCAACCCAGGTAACGAATTTCGTTACCAATAAAATTGCGACAATAAGCGCAACGAAGAACGCAACTCCTTGCCAGCGATCACTTGCACTGTTGTTGATCACCTGATCTTGGAAGACTTGGTAAAGTCCGCCTGGCAGACGGGCAATGATCCCAGCAAAGATAATTACTGAAACCCCATTGCCTAAACCCTTATCGGTAATTTCATCACCCAGCCAAGTTAACAGGAAGGTACCAGCTGTCATGATCATACCGATTTCGAAGTAGGTTTGCCAAGTTTGAGTCTTAACCAGACCGAAGGAAGACAAGGCGTTAAAACCTAATGTAATCCCCACACTCTGGACAAAAGCAACAAACAGCGTTAAATACCGGGTAACCTGGTTGGTTTTGCGCCGGCCAACTTCCCCTTGCTTGCCCCATTCGACAAGCGTTGGTACGATGTCCATCTGCAACAGTTGGATAACGATTTGCGCAGTGATGTATGGTGATACCCCCAATGAGAAGATGGAGTAGTTGTCCAAGCCACCACCGGAAACCGTATCTAACACGGAAACAAGTCCCGTATTAGCAACTGTCGTCAGAGCCTTCGCATTTATCCCCGGAACTGTAATATTTGCACCGAGTCGGTAAATTACAAGGATAAACAAAGTATAGAAAAGCTTATTTCTAATTTCCTTATCCTTGAAGGCGTTCTTCAAGGTTGAAAACATTAGATCACCTCTACAGTGCCACCAGCTGCTTCGATCGCGCTCTTAGCAGCTTCAGAAACCTTGTTAACCTTTACAGTCAACTTAACGTTCAATTCGCCGTTGCCAAGTACCTTGACACCTGACAATTGCTTCTTAACCAAGCCCTTAGCCTTCAAAGCTTCGAAGTCAACTACGCTGCCTTCTTCGAACTTGTTCAAATCTGCAAGGTTAACGATTGCGTATTCCTTGCGGCTGATGTTCTTGAAACCACGCTTAGGCATAGTTCTGAACAATGGCATTTGACCACCTTCAAAACCTAAACGGGTTTTACCGCCGGAACGTGCGTGTTGACCCTTTTGACCACGACCTGAAGTCTTACCGAAGCCACTTGAAGTACCACGGCCGACACGCTTTCTAGCGTGGCGTGAACCTTCGGATGGGTGTAATTCATTAAGTTTCATTAAATTGGACCCTCCTTGATTTATTTGTTAACTTCTTCAACAGAAATTAAGTGAGCGATTTTCATCAGCGCGCCACGAGTTGCAGCGTTGTCTGGTTGGACAACAGTACTGTTGATCTTGCCTAAGCCGAGAGCTTCAACAACTTTTCTTTGTTCAGGCAGACGGTGGGCAACACTTCTAATTAAAGTAATCTTTAAATCTGTCATCTATAATCTCCCTAATCTTGCAAGCTCTTAGCTGATTCACGAAGCTTCAGAACGTCTTCGCGAGTCTTCAACTTTTGCAGACCATCGATAGTGGCCCGGATAACGTTGATTGGAGTGTTTGAACCCAAAGACTTGGAAGTAACGTCGCCGATACCAGCCATGTCCATAACGATACGTACGGCACCACCAGCTGCAATACCTGAACCGGCTTCAGCTGGCTTAAGCAGAACGTTACCTGAGCCGTAGTGGCCAAGTACTTCGTGAGGAATAGTAGTACCAACAGTTGGAACTGAGATCATGTTCTTCTTGCCGGCTTCGACTGCTTTGCGGATAGCTTCTGGAACTTCAGTTGCCTTACCAGTACCAAAGCCAACGTGACCCTTCTTGTCACCAACGACAACTAAGGCAGCAAATCTTTGACGGCGACCACCCTTAACAACCTTGGTAATCCGGTTGATGGCGACCAATTGATCTTCGATGTCTTCCTTGCTTCTACGATTTTTTGAATCGTTTCGGTTTGCCATGTGTTAATCTCCTTTCCTAGAATTCTAAGCCGTTTTCACGAGCTGCGTCAGCCAAAGCTTCTACACGACCGTGGTAGATGTAACCACCTCTGTCAAAGACAACTTCAGTGATGCCCTTGGCCTTACCAGCTTCAGCAATGGCCTTGCCAACTGCTTGAGCTTGTTCTACCTTGGTAGCATCCTTTGAAACGGACTTATCTAAAGTTGAGGCACTTGCAAGCGTGACACCCGCTACGTCATCAATCAATTGAGCGTAGATGTTAGTGTTTGAACGGAAAACACTCAAGCGTGGGCGCTCAGCAGTACCAGAAATCTTACCGCGAACACGTCTGTGGCGCTTTAAGCGCAACTTGTTTTTATCTGGTTTTGAAATCACAATTTCACCTCAAAATTTATTTTCTATTACTTACCAGTCTTACCTTCCTTGCGGCGAACTACTTCGTCAGCGTAACGGATACCCTTGCCCTTGTAAGGTTCAGGTGAACGCACGGCGCGAATTTCCGCAGCAAATTGGCCGACTACTTGCTTTGAGATACCTTCAATAGTAACGTCAGTTGCTGATGAGGTAGTCACAGTAACGCCTTCTGGGGCCTTCATTTCAACTGGGTGTGAGTAGCCAACGTTCAGAGTCAAGACATTGTTCTTGGCAACTGCACGGTAACCAACACCGATCAGCTTCAATTCCTTCTTGTAGCCAGTTACGACACCTTCGATCATGTTAGCCAGGTTGGCTCTCATAGTGCCGTGGATAGCCTTGTCATTTTCGTTTGAACGGCTGAAGCGGATTACGCCGTCTTCTTGTTCGAACTTGATGCGTGGGTCGAATTCTCTAGTCAATTCACCCTTTGGGCCCTTAACAGTAATTTCATTACCATTCTTGGTAACAGTGACACTTTCAGGGACGTTAATTACCTTTAAACCAATACGGCTCATTAATTGTTCTCCTTCCTGTCAGAATTACCAAACGTAAGCGATAACTTCGCCGCCGACGTTCTTTTCTCTAGCTTCCTTGTCGGTAAGGATACCAGCTGAAGTAGAAACAATGGCGATACCTAAGCCGTTCAGAACCTTTGGCAGGTTGTCAGCTGAAACGTAGTTTCTCAAGCCTGGCTTGGAGATACGCTTCAAACCGGAGATAACACGTTCACCGTTTGGACCGTACTTCAAGGTAATCTTGATTACGCCTTGCTTACTGTCTTCAGTTACTTCGTAGTCACGGATGAAACCTTCTTGCTTCAAGATTTCTGTAAGTGACTTCTTAATGTTTGATGCAGGAATTTCTACTGAATCGTGCTTAGCCATGTTGGCGTTTCTGATTCTAGTCAAAAAGTCTGCGATTGGGTCAGTCAATACCATCTATGCTATCCTCCTTACCGATTTACCAGCTGGCCTTCTTAAGACCAGGGATTTGACCTTTGTGTCCCAATTCCTTCAGGCAAATGCGGCACAAACCAAACTTGCGGTAAACAGAGTGTGGACGCCCACAACGTTCGCAGCGAGTGTATTCACGTGAAGAAAACTTTGCAGGACGGTGATTTCTTACCTTTTGTGATGTCTTAGCCATGTATGTCCTCCAAATTACTTAGCAAATGGCATGCCAAATTGAGTCAAAAGTTCACGAGCTTCTTCATCAGTTTGAGCAGTAGTTACGATAACGATATCCAACCCTCTAGTGCGGTTAACCTTATCGAAGTCGATTTCTGAGAAGATCAATTGTTCCTTAACACCCAGAGTGTAGTTGCCCCGGCCGTCAAATGAACGAGTTGAAACACCACGGAAGTCACGAACACGTGGAAGAGATACGTTGATCAGCTTGCTCAAGAAGTCGTACATTCTGTCGCCTCTAAGGGTAACCTTAGCACCGATAGACATACCTTCACGCAAACGGAAGTTGGCGATTGACTTCTTGGCCTTGGTAATCATTGGCTTTTGGCCAGAGATCAGAGTCAATTCTTCAACAGCTTCGTCCAGGTTCTTTGCGTTGGCAACGGCGTCACCAACACCCATGTTCAAAACGATCTTGTCGATCTTTGGTACTTGCATGCTTGAAGTGTAGTTAAACTTCTTAGTCAATGCAGGAACGATTTCTTCGTTGTACTTAGTTGCAAAACTATTAGCCATTAGTGTCCTCCTTCCCTAATTAATCTTTGTTGCTTTCAGCTTTAGCAATAACCTTAACGTTAGAAGCGTGGATTGAACCTTCAGTTTCAACCACACCGCCGTTAGCGTTAGCAGCTGAAGCCTTGGTAGCCTTCTTGATCATGTTGACGCCCTTAACAACAACGCGGTTCTTCTTAACGTTTACGGAAAGGACAGTGCCTTCCTTGCCTTTTTCTGAGCCGGCAATAACTTTTACCTTGTCACCAATTTTAACGAACATTCGCGCAACTCTCCTTTTACAATACTTCAGGGGCAAGTGACACGATCTTCATGAAGTCCCCTTCACGGAGTTCACGTGCAACTGGCCCGAAAATACGAGTACCACGAGGGCTCTTGTCAGCGTTGATAATAACTGCTGCGTTTTCGTCAAACTTGATGTATGAACCGTCTTCACGACGAGCGCCTGACTTGGTTCTTACGATAACAGCCTTAACGACGTCACCCTTCTTTACAACACCACCTGGCGTTGCTTGTTTAACAGCTGCGACAACGATGTCACCGATGTTACCGGTCTTGCGCTTTGACCCGCCCATAACGCGGATAACAAGCAATTCACGTGCACCGGAGTTGTCAGCTACCTTCAAACGAGTTTCAGTTTGAATCACTATTAAATCCTCCCTTAGCTAATCCGTAAATTAAACAGATTTCTTAACAATGTCAACTAAACGGAAACGCTTAGTACGTGATAATGGACGGGTTTCCATGATACGAACGATGTCGCCTACCTTGGCTTCGTTATTTTCATCCATAGCGTAGTACTTCTTTGAGTAACGAGTACGCTTGCTGTAAACTGGGTGGTTCTTGTAAGTATCAACTACAACAACGATAGTCTTGTCCATCTTGTCGGAAACGACACGGCCTTGGTAAACGTGGCGGCGGTTTCTTTCGATTGATTCGCTCAAGTTAGTATCTCCCTTCCACTAGTTTTGTTCTAATTCTTTTTCGCTCAAGATAGTCTTGATCCGAGCGATGTTCTTACGGACTTGGCTCAAGCGAGCGGTGTTTTCTAATTGACCGGTAGCTTGTTGGAAACGCAAGTTGAACAATTCTTCCTTGTATTGCTTTTCCTTTGCCAACAATTCATCAGTTGATAATGATCTGATTTCCTTAGTCTTCATTAGTTGCGCCACCTGCTTCCTGGTCTTCTCTCTTCACGAACTTGCACTTAATTGGAAGCTTGCTTGCTGCGAGGCGCATTGCTTCGCGAGCAGTTTCTTCTGAAACGCCACCAATTTCGAACATGATCTTTTCTCTCTTAACTACAGCTACCCAACCTGCTGGTGCACCCTTACCGGAACCCATACGTACACCAACACCCTTAGCAGTGTAGGACTTTTGAGGGAAGATTCTGATCCAAACCTTACCACCACGCTTCATGTAACGAGTCATCGCAACACGGGCAGCTTCGATTTGACGGTTAGTAATCCAGTGGGATTCAAGTGCTTCAAGACCGTATTCACCAAATGCTACAGTCTTGCCACCCTTGGCAGCACCACGCATCTTACCACGGAATTCACGACGGTGTTTTACACGCTTTGGTACTAAAGGCATTACTTCTTACCTCCCTTTGAACGCTTTGCAGGTTGATTCTTGCGACCTGGCAAAATTTCGCCACGGTTGATCCAAACCTTAACACCGATTTCGCCGTAGGTAGTAAATGCGTTTACCCATGCGTAGTCGATGTCAGCTCTTAAAGTATGAAGTGGAACACTGCCTTCAGTGTGCCATTCACGGCGAGCCATGTCAGCACCGTTCAAGCGGCCTGCAGTTTGTACCTTGATACCCTTGGCGCCGGTACGCATTGAACGTTGCGCAGCTTGACGGCTGGCACGACGGAAAGCGATACGAGCTTCAAGTTGACGAGCGATGCTGTCAGCAACAAGCTTGGCGTCGAGATCAGGCTTCTTGATTTCAACAATGTTAATGTGAACTTGCTTGTTAGTCAAAGCGTTGATTTCCTTGTTCAAGGCTTCAACTTCAGCGCCGCCCTTACCGATAACCATACCTGGACGAGCAGTGTGGATAGTGATGTTTACACGGTTAGCAGCACGTTCAATTTCAACAGTGGATACGGAGGCATCCTTCAACTTTTCATCGAGGAACTTTCTGATCCGAAGGTCTTCGTTTAAAGTTTCCTTGTAGCCTCTAGCAGCGTACCATTTAGCTTCCCAGTCGCGGTTAACACCAAGACGGAAACCAATTGGGTTAATCTTTGAACCCATTCAAATACCTCCCTTAATCGTTCAATTCTGAAACAACAACAACTACGTGGCTGGTTCTCTTCATGATTGGAGAAGCAGAACCCTTGGCACGTGGACGGAATCTCTTCAAAGTAGCACCTTCGTTAACGTATGCTTCTGATACGTAAAGGTTTGCACTTTCAAGATCGTAGTTGTGTTCCGCGTTAGCAACTGCTGAACGCAAAACCTTTTCAACGATTGGGGAAGCAGCTTTTGGCGTAAACTTCAAAATTGCCAATGCTTCAGCAACGCTCTTACCCCGGATCAAGTCTACAACGAGACGAGCTTTTCTTGGGGCGATACGAACAGTTCTTGCTTCAGCTCTAGCTGAACTAATTTGTTCTGCCATTTAATTGTTTCTCCTTCCTTATTACTTGGATGCCTTGTCGTCAGCCTTGTGGCCGCGGAAGGTTCTAGTAGGTACGAATTCGCCCAGCTTGTGACCAACCATGTCTTCAGTTACGAAAACTGGAACGTGCTTTTTACCGTCGTAAACAGCGATAGTCAACCCTACGAAAGAAGGGAAAATAGTTGAACGACGTGACCAAGTCTTGATAACTTGCTTCTTTTCTGCGGCTTGTTGCTCGTCAACCTTCTTCAAAAGGTGGGCGTCTGCAAAAGGACCCTTTTTAATACTACGGCTCATTTAATTACCCCCTTCTCTTACTTACGACCCTTGCGGTGACGGATGATTAACTTTTCACTAGCCTTCTTGCTGTCTCTAGTCTTAACACCACGTGACTTCTTGCCCCATGGAGTCATTGGCTGTGGACGGCCGACAGGTGCCTTACCTTCACCACCACCGTGTGGGTGATCGTTAGGGTTCATTACAGAACCACGGGATTGTGGACGCTTGCCCATCCAACGTGAACGACCAGCCTTACCGATGTTGATCAGTGAGTGTTGTTCGTTGCCGACAGCACCGATAGTAGCGCGGCATTCTGAAAGGATTTCACGAACTTCGCCGGATTGCAGACGAACTTGAGTGTACTTGCCGTCAACACCCAAAACTTGAGCTGAAGTACCAGCACTACGTGCGATTTGGCCACCCTTGCCTGGCTTAAGTTCGATGTTGTGAACTTCAGTACCAGTTGGGATGTTCTTCAGTGGCAATGCGTTACCAACCTTGATGTCGGCATCTGCGCCTGATTCTACCCATGAACCTACAGTCAAGCCCTTAGGAGCCAAGATGTAAGCCTTAGTACCATCAGTGTAGTGCAACAAGGCGATGTTTGCTGAACGGTTTGGATCGTATTCGATTGCGACAACCTTAGCCTTAGCGTTGTCCTTAGTACGCTTGAAATCGATGATACGGTATTGTTGCTTGTGACCGCCGCCACGGTGTCTTACAGTAATGTGACCGTATGAGTTACGACCTGCAGTCTTTGACTTAGAAGCAAGCAAAGTCTTTTCAGGCTTTGACTTAGTGATTTCTGCAAAGTCAGAAGAAGTCATATTACGACGACCGTTTGATGTTGGCTTGTAAACTTTAATAGCCAATTGACTGACCTCCTAATTACTTGATTTATTCGTTGTTTTCGTCTTTGAAAATCTTGATGTCGTTTGAATCTTCAGTTAAAGCAACAATAGCCTTTCTGCGACGAGCAGTCTTGCCAGTGTAGCGGCCTACGCGCTTTTCCTTGCCGCGAACATTCATGATGTTCACGCTCTTAACCTTAACATCGAAGATTTCTTCAATAGCGTCGCGAACTTGAAGCTTGGTAGCAGTTAAGGCCACGTCGAAAGTGTACTTCTTGCTGTCCATCAAGTCGGCTGACTTTTCAGTGATAACAGGTCTTAAGATAATGTTGCGTGCGTCCATTAAGCCAATACCTCCTCAATCTTCTTAACGTCGTCTTGAGTCAAAACGAGCTTGTCGTAGTTAACGGCGTCTTCAACGTTCAAGCCGTTAACTGGAACAACCTTAACCTTTGGCAGGTTCTTGGCTGAAAGTTGTACGTTCTTGTCGTCTGAAACAACCAGAACCTTGCCTTCAAGCTTCAAGCCGTTCAAGATTGCAATGAAGTCCTTAGTCTTAGGAGCGTCCAGAGTCAGCTTGTCCAGAACTACCAAGTTTTGGTCAAGGAGCTTTTGTGACAAGACAGACTTGATAGCCAGACGGCGTTGCTTTCTTGGCATGCTGTAAGCGTAGGAACGTGGAGTAGGCCCAAAGACAACACCACCGCCGCGCCATTGTGGAGCACGGATTGAACCTTGACGAGCACGACCAGTACCCTTTTGTCTCCAAGGCTTCTTACCACCACCGCGAACGGCAGATCTGTTCTTCACCTTAGAGGTACCCTGACGCTTGCCAGCTCTTTGTCTGATGATTGCATCAAAGACAACAGCTTCGTTTGGTTCAACGCTAAACACGTTGTCGTTTAAAGTTACTTCACCAGCGTTGTTGCCGTTTTGATCCATAAGTTTGAAATTAGCCATTTGAGTCCTCCTTCCTACTTGCTAGCCTTTGCAGATGACTTAACAATGATCAATGAGTTCTTGGCACCTGGCACGTTACCCTTGATCATCAAGACGTTCTTGTCTGCAACAACTTTTTCTACTACTAGGTTTTCAATAGTAACAGTCTTCACACCCATGTGACCTGGCAACTTCTTGCCCTTTGGCACGCGGTTGATGATTGAACCCATTGAACCCGGAATTCTGTGGTAACGGGAACCGTGAGTTTCAGGACCACGTGATTGGTGGTGGCGCTTGATGTTACCTTGGTAGCCATGACCTCTTGAAGTACCAGTAACGTTGACAACGTCACCTTCCTTGAACGTCTCCACAGTAGTTTCTGAGCCGACTTCGTAGTCACTAAGCTCTACTCCGCGGAGTTCACGAATGAAGCGCTTAGGTGAAGTCTTTGCCTTATCAGCATGACCTTTTTCTGGCTTGTTGCTCAAAACTTCACGCTTGTCTTGGTAGCCCAATTGTACAGCTTCGTAACCGTCGTTTTCTACAGTCTTAACTTGCATAACAACGTTTGGAGTTGCTTCAATAACAGTTACTGGTACAAGAACACCATCTTTAGTGAAGATTTGAGTCATGCCAACTTTTCTTCCTAAGATTCCTTTGGTCATGATTACACCTCTTTCTATCTAAAAATTAAAGTTTAATTTCGATGTCTACGCCGCTTGGCAGATCGAGCTTCATCAATGAGTCAACCGTCTTAGGGGTTGGGTTCAAGATGTCGATCAGACGCTTGTGGGTCCGCATTTCGAATTGTTCACGTGAGTCCTTGTTCTTGTGTGGTGAACGCAGAACAGTGAACAAAGTTCTTTCAGATGGAAGCGGAACTGGACCTGAGATTTCAGCGCCAGTTCTCTTCGCAGTGTCCACAATCTTAGCAGCTGATTCATCGAGAATGCTATGTTCGTAAGACTTTAATCTAATACGAATCTTTTCATTTGCCATCTAATTACCTCCTATACGTCTTCTTTAAAAGATGACTAGCTCGGCGAAAATTCCCTGCACAACCACTGTGGCAATGCAGCCTGGCGTGCCGCAACCTTCCGCGTCGAAGCTACCTACAATTTGTACTCAGAGGGCCTTTTCCCTCTCAAAAGCACTTTATCTAGTATAAGGCCTTAAGCCTTAAATAGCAAGGGTTTAGCCCTATTTTTTTCGAAAAAGTTTCCTAGAATTGCTTTCCCTTGGTGGAGAAATTTTTCTTTCCTTTTTAACATATTTCCAGAAGCCAGTTTTTCCTTAAAAATACAAAAAATACAAAAAATCCTAGCAAGGACAAGTAATGTCTTTACTAGGATTTCTGTTTTGGCCTAAATCAAGGCTTAGATCATGCTAGGAAGCATTAAGCGTTGCCGCCGCGCTTCTTGATGATTTCAGCTTGGATTGACTTAGGACATGGTGAGTAGTGGTCCATAACCATCGTGAAGGTACCACGGCCTTGAGTGGATGAACGCAGGGTAGTTGCGTAACCAAACATTTCTGACAATGGAACCATCGCGTTGATGACCTTGGCACCTGCTCGGTCTTCCATACCTTCCATTTGGCCACGACGAGCAGTGATTGAGCCCATAACGTCACCAAGGTATTCTTCTGGAGCGATGACTTGAACCTTCATGATTGGTTCAAGGATAACAGCGCCAGCCTTTGAAGCAGCGTTCTTCAAAGCCAATGATGCGGCAACCTTGAAGGCAGCTTCGCTTGAGTCGACTTCGTGGTATGAACCGTCGTACAGCTTAGCCTTAACGTCGATCAATGGGTAGCCAGCCAGAACACCGTTCTTCATGGCTTCTTGCAAACCAGCGTCAACTGCTGGGATGTATTCACGAGGAACTACACCACCGACAATGGCGTCTTCGAATTCGTAGCCCTTGCCTTCGTTTGGAGTAAATTCGATCCAAACGTCACCGTATTGACCCTTACCACCGGACTGACGAACAAACTTACCTTGAGCTTGAGTCGGTACAGTGAAGGTTTCACGGTAGGCAACTTGTGGTTCACCGATGGTTGCTTCAACGTTGAATTCACGCTTCATACGTTCAACCATGATGTCCAGGTGAAGTTCACCCATCCCGGAGATCAAAGTTTCACCAGTTTCTGGGTTAGTTTCAGCCCGGAAAGTTGGGTCTTCTTCAGTCAGCTTTTGCAAAGCGACATCCATCTTGTCCCGGTCAGCCTTTGACTTAGGTTCAACTGAAACTTGGATAACTGGAGCTGGGATGTCCAGGCTTTCCAGAATCAATGGGTGAGCTGGGTCAGTCAAAGAGTCACCAGTAGTGGTGTTCTTCAAACCGATGGCACCAGCGATGTCACCTGAGAAGACTTCTGGGATTTCAGTACGTGAGTTGGCGTGCATTTGCAGCAAACGACCAACACGTTCACGTTGGTTCTTTGAAGCGTTCAAAACGTAGGAACCTGATTCCAATGAACCAGTGTAGACACGGATGAAAGTCAAACGACCAACGAATGGGTCAGTGGCGATCTTGAAGGCCAAAGCTGCAAATGGCTTGTTGTCGTCAGCCAGCAGTTCAACTTCGTTGCCTTCCTTGTCGTGGGCGATGTAAGGCTTAACGTCAAGTGGTGATGGCAGGTAGTCAACAACACCGTCAAGCATCATTTGCACACCCTTGTTCTTGAAGGCTGAACCAGCAAATACTGGGAAGGCCTTCAACTCCAAAGTTGCCCGGCGCAAGGCAGCCTTAAGTTCTTCGTTGGAGATTTCTTCACCGCCAAGGAACTTTTCCATAATGTCGTCGTCAACTTCAGCGATCTCTTCGATCATTTCTTCACGACGGCTTTCGGCTTCTTCCTTGTATTCGTCTGGAACTGGAATAGTTTCCCAGTTTGCGCCCAGCTTGTCTTCGTCGTAGACGTCGGCAACCATGTCGAACAAGTCGATAACGCCTTCGAATTGGTCTTCAGCACCGATAGGCATTTGAACGGCGATAGCGTTAGCGTTCAAACGTTCGTGCAGACTCTTAACTGAGAAGTCGAAGTTGGCACCGATCTTGTCCATCTTGTTAACGAAGACGATCCGCGGAACACCGTAGTTTTCAGCTTGACGCCAAACGTTTTCAGTTTGTGGTTCAACACCTGATTGTGCGTCCAGAACAGTTACGGCACCGTCAAGGACACGCAGGGAACGTTCAACTTCGATAGTGAAGTCGACGTGTCCTGGGGTGTCGATGATGTTGATCCGGTGGTCCTTCCATTGCGCAGTAGTGGCTGCGGAAGTGATCGTGATCCCACGTTCCTTTTCTTCTTCCATCCAGTCCATTTGGGAGTCACCTTCGTGAGTTTCACCAATCTTGTGGATCTTACCAGTGTAGTAAAGGATACGTTCAGTAGTAGTAGTCTTACCGGCATCGATGTGGGCCATGATACCGATGTTGCGAGTCTTCTCTAATGAGAATTCACGTTTGTTAGCCATATTTTTCTATCTCCTTAGATAACGAGCACTGGATTAGAAACGGTAGTGAGCGAAGGCACGGTTAGCTTCTGCCATACGGTGCACGTCTTCACGCTTCTTAACGGCTGAACCAGTGTTGTTTGAGGCATCGATCAATTCGTTTGCCAGACGTTCATCCATAGTGTGTTCGTTACGCAGGCGGGAGTATGAAACCAGCCAACGCAATGCCAAAGTAGTTTGTCTTTCTGGACGAACTTCTACAGGAACTTGGTAGTTAGAACCACCGATACGGCGAGCCTTAACTTCCAAAACTGGCTTAACGTTGTTCATGGCTTCTTCAAAGACGTCCATTGGTTCCTTGCCAGTCTTGTCCTTGATGATGTCAAAAGCATCGTACAAGATTGATGAAGCTTGAGCTCTCTTACCATCCTTCATCAAGTGGTTGATCAGCTTAGTAACCAGCTTTGAGTTGTAAACTGGGTCTGCTAAAACGTCTCTCTTTGAAACATGACCTTTTCTTGGCATTATTTAAGTCCTCCTTTAACCCTTCTTAGCGCCGTACTTAGAACGAGCTTGCTTTCTGCCGTCAACACCAGCAGTGTCAAGGGCACCACGAACGATGTGGTAACGTACACCAGGAAGGTCCTTTACACGGCCCCCACGGATCAGTACAACTGAGTGTTCTTGCAAGTTGTGGCCTTCACCTGGGATGTAGGCAGTAACTTCAGTCAAGTTTGAAAGACGTACACGGGCGTACTTACGCAAAGCTGAGTTAGGCTTCTTTGGCGTCATAGTACCGACACGAGTCGCAACCCCACGCATTTGTGGTGCTGGGTTGAAGACTTGTTCCTTCTTCATGCTGTTGTAGCTGTAGTTCAAGGCTGGTGACTTTGACTTAGTAGTCTTTGAGTGACGGCCTTTTCTAACCAATTGATTAATGGTTGGCATTAACTAGTTCCTCCTAAATTTATATATCATTTTGTTCACATATCCGGGAGTTTCTTTTTTGCCTCGCGGAGTAATCTTCAAAACATACATCTGTTAGTATACTCCATTTGCCAGCTAATGCAAAGCTTTTTTCAAGAATTTCCAGCCTGGAAAAAGCTGCGCTTTTTCACTCGATGACAGCGTTTTCTATCTATGCTAAGATTGATTTTATGCGAAAAATATTAATTTGTTGTTAGTAGAAAAGAAAAAATGAGGTAAAAAAATGATCAAATTAATTGCTATCGACACTGACGGCACCCTGCTCAACTCCCAAGAAGAAATCCAGGCCAGCACAAAGGAAGCCATCTCTAAGGCACTTGACCGCGGCGTTAAAGTCGTCCTCTGTTCCGGCCGGCCAATCGCGGGCCTGGCCCCTTACATGAATGAACTTGGTATAAAGGGCGAGGACCAGTATGCCCTAACCTTAAACGGGGCAATCAGCCGCAAGGCCAGCGGGGAAATCATGACCAGCGACTTGATCGCTAATTCAGTTTACCGGCGGCTGACCGCCTACGCCCTCTCTTTAAAGCTCCCCTTCAACATCGTGGACTTTGAATCCCGGATCATTACGCCGAACCATGACATCGACCCGATGGTTTACCAGCAGGCTTACGAAAACCAGGCCGTCCTCTTTGTCAGAAGCGTTGAGGAATTTCCGGAGAAGGGCCAGGCCATTGCCAAGGCCTGCTTTGTCGGCAGCCAGGAGCTTTTGGACAGAGTAGAAGACCGGGTCAAGGAAGACTGGGGGCAGGACTTCAACGTTCTGCGGACTGACGCCCGCTTCCTTGAACTGCTCAATCCCAAGGTCAACAAGGGCCAGGGGCTCAAAGAACTGTGCGGCCGGCTGGAAATCGCGCCAGAAGAAGTCATGGCGATCGGCGACGAGAGAAACGACTTAGACATGTTTGCTTTTACCGGCACCAGCGTGGCCATGGGCAACGGCAATGACCTGGTTAAGCAAGCCGCTGACTATGTCACCAGTAGCAATGATGAAGACGGGATCGCCCAGGCTCTGGAGAAGTTTGTTTTTTAGCAGGTAATTTTCCCTAAACTGACAATTTTTTGCCTTTTTAAAAAATATTGGCAAAAAAGGTGTAATAGTAAGTGGAGGGAAAAAATGCTCAGCGAAATGATTTCTTTACTCTGCGGTCTTTTGGCAGCTCTCATCGCCGACCGTTATCGTTATAATACCTTTCTTGAGTGTAAAAGCCGGCTGGCGGATGATATCCCTTACATCATCCTGGCCGGAAATTTGTTAGTTTATTTAATCTCCAATTCTAGGAGCAGTGCTATTTCTTTGCTCTTTATAATCAACTTCTTTTTAATGGTTGTCAGCGACCTGCATGAACAGTCTTTTGATACTTGCCTGCTCGTCGTACCGCTGGCCACCGGGCTGATGCATTTTTTCCAGGCACCAAACACGGAAGGCCTGGGGCAGGCTGCAATTTTTCTGGCAGTCCTGGTCTGGCTCGCTTTTACAGGGAAAATGGGCAGCGGGGACGTTTGGCATTTTTTACTCCTGTCTTTAAATTTTTCATGTCCCGTTGCTGTGAAGAGTTTCCTGCTGGCCTCCCTGCTGGCCATCGCCCACGCGCTTTGGCATAAGCGGCCGGGTAAAGAGCCCTTTGCCTTCCTGCCCTACTTATTCTGGGGCCTCAACCTCCAATTTTTCCTTTAGGGTAAAAAAAAACGTTCGGATGACTTTGAGCCATTCGAGCGTTTTTTCTTGTTAATTAAACTGGATTACTTGCTTTCAGTTTCCTTGTTTTCGTCTTCCATCTTCTTTTCCAGGTCAGCGATTGAGTAAACTGAGTCTGGTTGTTGAACATCGGCCTTTGGCACTTGGTCGCGGTAAATTGGCATACCAGTACCAGCTGGGATGATCTTCCCGATGATGACGTTTTCCTTCAAACCAAGAAGCGGGTCGTTCTTTCCGCGGATTGACGCGTCGGTAAGAACCCGGGTAGTTTCTTGGAAGGAAGCAGCTGACAGGAAACTGTTGGTTTCCAAGGCAGCCTTGGTGATACCCAGAATGTCAGCCTGGGCAGTAGCCGGGATCCCGCCGCTGATGATGACGTCACGGTTTCTGTCGCGGAATTCAGCGATGTCCATGACTTCACCTGGCAAGATGTCGGTTTCACCTGGGTCAAGAACCCGGACCTTCTGCAGCATCTGTCTGGTCAAGACTTCGGCGTGTTTGTCGGCCAGGTCAACCCCTTGAGTCCGGTATGACTTCTGGACTTCAGCCAGGATGTATTCTTCAGTCGTCAAGGTGTCAGTTACCTTGATCAATTCCTTAGGGTCGATAGAACCAGGGATCAGCTTGTCACCACGGTGGATTTCATCACCTTCCTGAACTGCTGGCTTAGCAGTGTAAGGAATGGTGTAGACTCTGGTGTCGATCTTGCCCTTAACGGTGATTTCCTGCAAGTGTTCAGCCGCGTTGCTTTCGATCTTGTCAACAACACCGTCAACTTCAGAGATAACCGCGCGACCCTTAGGGTTGCGGGCTTCGAACAATTCTTGCACACGAGGCAGACCTTGAGTGATGTCTTCTGCGCCGGCAACACCACCGGTGTGGAAAGTACGCAGGGTCAGCTGGGTACCTGGTTCACCGATTGACTGAGCGGCAACCGTACCAACTGCTTCACCGATTTCAACTTCTTCGGCAGTGGCCAGGTTCCGGCCGTAGCACTTCCGGCAGATACCGTGGGAAGTGTTGCAAGTCAGGATTGACCGGATTTGAACTTCCTGCACGCCAGCGTCAACAATCTTCTGCGCCATTTGTTCGTCCATCAGGACACCCTTAGGGCAGATGACTTCACCAGTTTGCGGGTCACGGATAGTCCGGTTGGTAAAGCGGCCGACCAGACGGTCGTAAAGTGATTCAATCAAGCCGGCATCCTTGTCAACGATGGCCTTGGCAGTAATGCCGCGGTCAGTGCCACAGTCGTCTTCACGAATGATAACGTCCTGGGCAACGTCGACCAAACGACGGGTCAGGTAACCAGACTGGGCAGTCTTCAAGGCCGTGTCAGTCATCCCCTTCCGGGCGCCGTGAGTGGACATGAACAGTTCCAGAACGGTCAGACCTTCCTTGAAGTTGGAGATAACCGGGATTTCGAACAACTCACCACTTGGAGTGGCCATCAAACCACGCATACCAGCCAGCTGGGTAAAGTTGGAGATGTTACCACGGGCACCGGACTGCTGCATGACGGAGATTGGGTTCTTTTGGTCCTTGAATTCAGCAATTTCCTGTTGAACGGCATCCTTACAGTCAGTCCAGATCTTGATGACGTTGTCGTGACGTTCCTTGTCGGACAGCTTGCCCCGGCGGAACATCTTGGATACTTGCTTAACCTGCTTGCGGGCTTCAGCAACCAAGGCATCCTTGGTCTTGGTTTCCGGAACGTCAGCCATACCGATGGTCAAACCGGAAATAGTTGAAGCTGAGTAGCCCATTTCCTTCAAGTCGTCCAGGTATTCAGAAGTTCTTTGTACCCGGTAGCGCTTGTAGATTTCAGAAATAGTGTCACCCAGGAAGCCCTTCTTGAATGGCGTAGCCACCAGGTCCTGGCCAATTTCAGCGATCTTGTCCTGGATGTCCTGGCCATCTTCCAAGAAGTACTTGTCAGCCATTGGCTGCTTTAAGTTGTCCTGGGTTGGTTCGTTGATGTAGAAGTAGTCGTCTGGGAAGAGGGAGTTGAAGACCAAGCGGCCGTAAGTAGTTACGAAAATGCTGTCTTCGTGGCCCGCGCCCCAGTCCTTCTTCGGCATCGAAGCGGCTGACACACCGATGATGGTGTGGTAGTGAATATCACCGTTGTTGTAGGCGATGGTTGCTTCTTCTGGAGTAGCAAAGATCATGCCTTCGCCTTCCCGGCCGATTTCAGCCTGGGTCAGCCAGTAGTTACCCAAAACGATGTCCTGGGACGGAGTAACGATTGGCGTACCGTCCTTAGGAGTCAAGATGTGGTGGGCAGCCAGCATCAAGAGGCGGGATTCAGCTACAGCTTCGTCTGACAACGGCACGTGGATGGCCATCTGGTCACCGTCGAAGTCGGCGTTGTAGGCTTCACAAGCCAGCGGGTGCAAACGCAGGGCCTTGCCTGGGACCAAAACTGGTTCAAAGGCCTGGATTGACAGCCGGTGCAGGGTAGGTGCCCGGTTCAAAAGAACTGGACGTTCCTTAATGACGTATTCCAATACGTCCCAGATGTCGTCGTCTTCCCGGTCGATCTTGCGCTTGGCGTTCTTGATGTTGGAAGCAATGCCCCGGCGGACAAGTTCCCGCATAACGAATGGCTTGAACAATTCCAGAGCCATTGGACGCGGAACACCACATTGGTAAAGCTTCAGCTTTGGAGAAACGTCGATAACTGAACGGCCGGAGTAGTCAACACGCTTACCAAGCAAGTTTTGACGGAAACGCCCTTGCTTACCCTTCAGCATGTGTGAGATAGACTTCAGTGGCCGGTTGCCTGGCCCAACAACTGGGCGGCCCCGGCGGCCGTTGTCGATCAAGGCGTCAACTGCTTCTTGCAGCATCCGCTCTTCGTTTTGCACGATCAAGCCAGGAGCGTGCATGTCCAGCAGCTTCTTCAACCGGTTGTTACGGTTGATAACCCGGCGGTAAAGGTCGTTCAAGTCGGAAGTGGCGAAACGGCCACCTTCCAGCTGAACCATTGGCCGCAAGTCCGGCGGAATAACCGGAACAGTTTCCATAACCATCCATTCAGGCTTGTTGCCGCTGTTTCTGAAGGCATCAAGGATGTCCAGCCGGCGGATGGCCCGGGTCCGCTTTTGCCCCTTCAAGGTTTGCAGTTCTGCCTTAAGGGCAGTAACTTCCTTGTCCAGGTCAACCTGCTTAAGCAGGTCGCGGATAGCTTCGGCACCCATCTTAGCCACGAAGCGGTTGCCGTACTTGGCCTTTTCTTCCCGGTATTCAGCTTCAGTCAAGAGCTGCTTGGCTTCCAGGCCAGTGTCACCTGGATCGATGACAATGTAGGCAGCGAAGTAGATAACTTCTTCCAATTGCTTTGGAGACACGTCCAAAACCAGACCCATTCTTGATGGGATACCCTTGAAGTACCAGATGTGGGTTACAGGAGCAGCCAGTTCGATGTGGCCCATCCGTTCCCGGCGCACGTGAGAGGTCGTTACTTCAACCCCGCACCGGTCACAGACGATCCCCTTGTAGCGAACGCCCTTGTACTTGCCACAGGCACAAGCGTAATCCTTGGTCGGCCCGAAGATCCGTTCATCGAACAGACCGTCTTTTTCTGGCTTCAAAGTCCGGTAGTTGATGGTTTCCGGCTTCTTAACTTCTCCGTAAGACCAGCTTCTGATCTTGTTTGGTGAAGCCAAACCAATCTGCATGCTTTCAAACTTATTTACGTCGATCAAAGTTTAACCTCCCAATTACTTTGAAGCCTTGTCGTCGTCAGCAGTTTCAGCTTCATTTGCATCAGCATTTGCATCAGCATCTGCTTCAGCTGCGTCTTCTTCCGCGCTGCCTTCTGCTTCAGCTTCCGCGGCGATTTCGGCCTCTTCTTCGGCCAACTTCTTCTTTTCTTGCGCTTCCGCAAGGCGAGATAAAGCATCGATGTTTACATGTTCATTTGAGTCTTCGTCCATGTCGCGCAGTTCAACTTCGTTTTCGTCGCTGTCCAAAACGCGCAGGTCCAGACCCAATGATTGCAGTTCCTTGACCAAAACGCGGAATGATTCAGGCACGCCTGGCTTAGTAATTCTTTCGCCCTTGACGATTGCTTCGTAGGCCTTGACACGGCCGACAACGTCGTCAGACTTGTAGGTCAGGATTTCTTGCAGGGTGTAGGCTGCACCGTAGGCTTCCAAAGCCCAGACTTCCATTTCACCGAAACGCTGGCCACCGAATTGCGCCTTACCACCCAAAGGCTGTTGGGTAACAAGTGAGTAAGGCCCGATTGACCGCGCGTGGATCTTGTCATCAACCATGTGAGTCAGCTTCAGGTAGTACATAACCCCGACTGAAACCCGGTTGTGGAATGGTTCACCGGTCCGGCCGTCGTAAAGGACAGTCTTACCGTCTGAGTCAACGCCGGCTTCGCGGACAAAGTCCCAAACGTCGTCTTCGCTGGCCCCGTCGAATACCGGAGTAGCCACGTGGATACCCAAGGCCCGGGCTGCCCGGCCCAAGTGGATTTCAAGTAGCTGCCCGATGTTCATACGTGATGGCACACCCATTGGGTTCAAGCAGATGTCGACTGGAGTACCGTCTGGCAGGTAAGGCATGTCTTCAACTGGAGCAACCAGGGCAACCGTACCCTTGTTACCGTGACGACCGGACATCTTGTCCCCGACTTGGATCTTTCTCTTCTGTACGATGTAAACCCGGACCAGGGTGTTAACGCCTGGTGCCAGTTCGTCGCCGGCTTCACGGGTGAAGACTTGAACGTCTTGAACCACACCGCCACCGCCGTGAGGTACCTTCAATGAAGTATCACGGACTTCACGGGCCTTTTCGCCAAAGATGGCGTGCAGCAGTCTTTCTTCAGCGCTCAGTTCAGTGATCCCCTTAGGGGTAACCTTGCCGACCAGGATATCGCCGTCGTGAACTTCGGCACCGATCCGAATGATCCCGCTTTCGTCCAGGTCCTTCAAGGCGTCTTCACCAACGTTAGGGATTTCCCGGGTGATTTCTTCCGGCCCCAGCTTGGTGTCACGGGCTTCTGAGTCGTAGTCTTCAATGTGGATTGAAGTGTAGACGTCTTCCTTAACCAGGCGTTCGCTCAGCATGATGGCGTCTTCGAAGTTGTACATGTTCCAAGTGGTGAAGGCGATAACCGGGTTTTGACCCAGGGCAAGTTCGCCGTCAGCCATTGACGGACCGTTGGCAATTACCTGGCCGTCAACAACCTTGTCGCCGCGCTTGACGTTTGGCGTCTGGTTGTAGTTCTTAGTCGCGTTTGACCGGCGGTACTTTTCAAGGGTGTAAGTGTCCAGTGTCTGGTCTTCGCGGCGGACGCGGATTTCGTTTGCGTCCACGTATTCAACTTCACCGTCTGCTTCAGCCAGCAAGGCGTCACCGGAGTCGTGACCTGCCCGGTATTCCATACCAGTAGCCACAAGCGGACCGTGCGGGTTGATCAAAGGAACAGCCTGACGTTGGTGGTTGGCCCCCATCAAGGCCCGGTTGGAGTCGTCGTTTTCCAGGAATGGAATACATGCGGAAGTTACGGAAACAACCTGCTTTGGAATAACGTCTATGTAGTCGATCCGGTCTGGACTTACTTCGACGTTGTCTTCCCGGTGCCGGCAAAGGATCACGTCATCAACGAAGGAGCCGTCTTCGTTCAAAGGAGTATTGGCCCCGGCGATGATGTAGTTGTCTTCTTCATCGGCAGTCAAGTAGTCGATCTTGTCGGTAACCTTGTGGGTTGCCCAGGAAACGCGCCGGTATGGGGTTTCCAGGAAGCCGTACTTGTTGATGATGGCGTAAGTGGCCATGGAGTTGATCAAACCGATGTTAGGGCCTTCTGGCGTTTCGATTGGGCACAGACGGCCGTAGTGGGTGTAGTGAACGTCCCGGACTTCGTAGCCGGCCCGGTCACGGGACAGACCACCAGGCCCCAAGGCGGACATACGCCGCTTGTGGGTCAATTCACCCAGCGGGTTGTTTTGGTCCATGAATTGGGAAAGCTGGGATGAACCGAAGAATTCCTTGATTGAACCAACGATTGGCCGGATGTTGATCAATTGCTGCGGAGTAACCGTAGCCGCGTCTTGAATTGACATACGTTCGCGGACAACCCGTTCCATCCGGGCCAAACCGATCCGCATCTGGTTTTGCAGCAATTCGCCAACCCGGCGGATGCGACGGTTACCCAAGTGGTCGATGTCGTCGATGTTGCCGACGCCTTCTTGGAGTTCCAGGAAGTAGTTGACAGAAGCGATGATGTCGGCTGGAGTGATGCACTTAACGTCTTCAGCAATGTGGCCGTTGGAGATCAGCTTGATTTCCCGGTCAGGAATTTCACGGGAGAAGACCTTGATTTCCTGAACAGTTACAGGTTCTGGGATTGCACCTTCATCAGATGGGGTGTAGGTAACAGTCTTGAAGTCGTCGCGGTCCAGGTAGTCCTTCAGAACGTCCATGACTTCGTTGTTGACAACCGTCCCCTTGGCAGCCAGAACTTCTCCAGTGTCAGGGTCAGCCAGGGTTTCAGCCAAAGTGTAGCCCAAAAGCCGGTTCTTCAAGCTCAGCTTCTTGTTGACCTTGTAGCGGCCAACAGCAGCCAGGTCGTAACGGCGTGGATCAAAGAAGCGGGAAACCAGGAGGCTCCGGGATGAGTCGGTAGTCTTTGGTTCACCTGGACGCAGGCGGTCGTAGATGTCCTTCAAGGCTTCTGCTACCCGGCTGTCTGCTGGGTTCTTGTGAACATCCTTGTCCAAAGTCAGGTCCAAAGTGTCGCTGTCGCCGAAGATTTCCTTGATTTCGCTGTCAGAGCCAAAGCCAAGGGCCCGCACCAGGACAGATAAAGGAAGCTTCCGGGTCCGGTCAACCCGGACGTAGGAAATGTTCTTGGCGTCAGTTTCGAATTCCAGCCAAGCCCCGCGGTTAGGGATGACAGTCGTGCCGAAGATTTGCCGGCCGTTCTTGTCGAATTCGCCACTGTAGTAGACACCAGGTGATCTAACCAGCTGGGAAACGATAACTCTTTCCGCCCCGTTAACGATGAAGGAGCCGGACTTGGTCATCAGCGGCAAGTCGCCGAAGAAGACGTCTTGGGTCTTGATTTCGCCAGTTTCGTGGTTGGTCAGCTTCAGAGTCACGTGCATTGGAGCGGAGTAAGTCGCGTCGTGCTTGCGTGATTCATCGACAGTATACTTAGGTTCTTGCAGCTTGTAGTCGACGTATTCCAGAGTCAGGCGGCCAGAAGCGTCGCTGATTGGCAGAATGTCGTCGAAAACTTCCTTAACGCCTTCGTCAAGGAACCACTTGTATGATTCAGTCTGTACGTCGGTCAAGTTTGGCAGCGGCAGGATTTCCTTAATCCGTGAGAAGCTGCGTCTTGTCCGGTGTTGTCCGTAATTTACTACGTGTCCGTTTAGCAAGGAAAACATCCTTTCTATCCTGTTGAAGAAAGCAAATATTACATTTGTGTTACATTTTAAAAAGGCCGGGATTTTGGGCATAAAAAAGACAAAAACGAACCAGTCGTTTTTGTCTGTATCATTTTACTGGACAATATATCAGTAAAATCCTGAACTTCAGCCTTTTAAATCGCCCAATATTGTACCACTAATTTTAAAGGAAAGCAAGCCCTAGCGGCCGCTAAAAAGCATGGCCGCCTGGCTGGCCAGACCAACCCCGGTGAGCTGGTAGCCGCCAGCCGTGATATTCCAGAAAATCTGCTTGCCTTGCGGGCTGAGCTGGGATTTGATCGCGACCGGCTCTAAAGCGATCCGCAAGTCCCGCATCACCTTGCCCAGGTAAACCTTCTCTTCCAGCTGCTGCTTAGCTTCAAGCAGGGCCTCCCGCTCTTCTCTTGGCATTTCGTCGTAAAGAGCGTCGATGATGTCGCTGTAAAGCAGGATCCGCCCGTCAGTCTTCTTGCTTGCTTCTTGTTCTGCCTTAGCAGCTTCAGCTTTTTTCTTCTTGCCAAACATAATCTGCCTCCAAAAATCTATTGATTATCCCTTGATCTTTTCACCGGTCTTGGCCTTGACGATTTCAAAGCGCAGCTTGCCGCCCCGGGCACCGATCTTGACCGTGTCGCCGGCCTGCAGCTTTTCGCTGACCAGGTCCTGGGCCAATTCGTCTTCAACTTCATCCTGGATGGTCCGCCGCAATGGCCGGGCCCCCATTTCCGGATTGTAGCCGTCCTTGGCCAATTGGTCCAAGGCAGCTGGCGAAAGGCGCAAAGTAATGTCTTTTTCCGCCAGCCGCTTGACCAGCTTCCGGGTCAAAAGCGTCACGATTTCCCGCAGCTGCTTGGCTTCCAGCGGCTTGAAGACGATCTTTTCGTCGATCCGGTTCAAAAATTCCGGCCGGAAGAAGTCCTTGGTGGCCCTGGTTACCTTTTCTGCGATCAGCTTGCCCTGGTCTTCCTGGCTGGCTGAGAAGCCCACGTGGCTGCCAGCTTCCAGGCTTCTGGAACCAAGGTTGGAAGTCATGATGATGATCGTGTTTCTGAAGTCGACCTTCCGGCCCAGAGAATCAGTCATGAAGCCTTCATCCAGGACCCGTAGCAAGACGTTGAAAATTTCCGGGTTTGCCTTTTCCACTTCGTCAAAAAGAACCACTGAGTAAGGATGTTCCCGGACTTTGTTGGAGAGCTGGCCCCCTTCTTCGTAGCCAACGTAGCCAGGCGCTGACCCGATCAGCTTGGAGGAAGATTCCCGGTCCATGTACTCTGACATGTCGACTCTGATGATGTTGTCTTCTGAGCCAAAAACTGCCTCAGCCACAGCCTTAGCCAGTTCAGTCTTGCCGACCCCGGTTGAGCCTAGGAAGAGGAAGGAACCGATCGGCCGGTTCTCGTCCTTCAAGCCGCTTCTGGACCGGCGGATGGCATTGGCCACGGCCTTGACGGCATCGTCTTGGCCGATGACTCTTTCATGCAGGATCCCCTCCAGGCGGGCCAGGCGCTTATTTTCGCTGGTCTTAAGCTGGGTTACCGGAACCCCGGTCCAGATGGAGACCACCTTGGCCACGTCTTCAGCCCCAACGACTGACCGCTTCTCATCCTTGCCGGCCAGCTTCTTGGCAATCTCATTCCGCTTTTGCCGCAAGGCGATTTCCTGGTTGCGCAGCTTGGCCGCTTGGGCAAAGTTCTGCTTGGCTGCTTCATCGTTCTTCTGCTTGAGAGTCCGGCTGATTTCCAAATCGATTTCAGCCAGGTCCTTGTCTTCGCCAGTGTCATTAGCCAATTTAACCGCCGCGCTGGCTTCATCGATCAAGTCGATGGCCTTGTCCGGCTGGTAGCGGTCGGCAATGTAGTGGCTGGACAAATCAACTGCTGCCTGCAAGGCTTCTTCTGACAAAGCTACCCGGTGGTAGTCTTCATACTTGTCCTTGATCCCATGCAAAATTTGCAGGGTTTCCTCTTCATTTGGCTCAGCCAGGCGGACCAGCTGGAAGCGGCGGACAAAGGCAGAGTCTTTTTCCATGTGCTTGCGGTATTCTTCAAAAGTCGTGGCCCCGATCAATTGAATGTCCCCGCGGGCCAATGCCGGCTTCAAGGTGTTGGAGGCGCTCATCGCCCCTTCCGCGTCCCCGGCCTTGACCAAAGAGTGGATTTCGTCGACAAAAAGAATGACATTCTTGCTGGCAGTAACTTCCTTGATTAAGCGGTCCATCCGCTCTTCAAATTCACCCCGGTAGCGGGTACCGGCCACCATGCTGTTGACATCCAGTGAAACCACCCGCTTGTCAGCCAGGTCCCGGGGAACCTTTTTAGCAACGATCGCGCTGGCCAAAGCTTCAGCGACCGCGGTCTTGCCGACCCCAGGCTCACCGACCAAAAGGGGGTTGTTCTTGGTCCGCCGGGACAGGATCTGAATCACCCGGTCCAGTTCCCGCTGGCGGCCGATCACCGGGTCAATGTTGCCTTCTTTAGCCCGCCGGTTCAAGTCGATCCCGAAGCGGTCCAAAATCGGCGTCTGCGACTGGCTGCTGCCTGCCGCGGCTGGCCGGCTGGTCTGGCTGCTTTCCCCGGTCACCTGGTTGGCGTCGTCCAGTTCGTCTTTCAAGTTTTCCAGGTCCACGTCCAGGTTGCGCAGGATCATGGCTGACAGGATCTGCTCACTGGAGACCAAAGCCTGGAGAATGTCAGTCGTTTCGATTTCCTTGCTGGACCGGAGTTCAGAATTCCGCTTGGCATAATCCAGCGCCAAAGTCAGGCGGGGAGAAAATTCCATGTAGCTGGTCGGGGCCGCTGAGCCGTAGTCCGTGTAGCGCTCGATTTCTTCCCTGACTCCGGTCGGCGTCACGTTCATGGTCCGCAGGATCTTGCCGGCTTTGCCGTCAGCTTCGATTACCAGGGCCAAAAGGACGTGCTCTGTCCCGACCAGGCGGTGGTGAAACTCCTTGGCTTGTTCCTGGGCAATTTCCAAGACCTGTCTGCTGCTCTTACTGTATGAATTTTGCATATAAAAATCGCCTCACACTGGACCTAGTTGCCTAAAGCTACTGCCGCGATCTGCTCTAAGTACTTCTGGTCCAAATCATCAAAATTGTCTAAATTAGTCGAGTCAAAGTCGTACACGCCCCAAAGGCTGCCATCCCGGTTAAAAACCGGCACGACGATTTCTGAATTGGAGGCACTGTCGCAGGCTATGTGGCCTGGGAAGTCATGGACATTGGCCACGATCTGCGTCTTCTTTTCCAGGGCGGCTTTCCCGCAGACCCCCTTACCCAGCTGGATGTGCACGCAGGCCGGCATCCCCTGGAAGGGTCCCAGGATCAATTCCCCCTTTTCAAAGCGGTAGACCCCAGCAAAATTAACGTTTTTCATCCCCGCCTTCAAAAGGGCCGAAACATTGCCGGTATTGGCGATCCAGTCGCTCTCCCCGGCCGTCAAGGCCTTGGCCTGCTCAAGCAATAACTCGTACTCTGCCTGACTTGCTGCTGCCATGATTTCCTCCTTCACGTCTGCCAATAAATAGGTAAAAAGGCAAAAATTGCTATGCTTGCAAGCATAACATTTCCCGATCTTTTCGACAAGCCAGGCGCCCTGCAGATCTATTATAAGGCAAAAAGAAAAGGCCCGCTAAATTAGCGAGTCTTTGATGAAGCGGAAGACGTGATTCGAACCCGCGACCCCCACCATGGCAAGGTGATGTTCTACCACTGAACTACTTCCGCGATACATTTATTAGTTTACCAAAAAATTTCTCTTTTGCAAGTCTTTTTTGCCCATAAATGAGAAAAAAGCGCCGCTATAAAGTAACGCTTTGATCACACATTGGCTAATCGGGAATGCAGGATTTGAACCTGTGACCTCTACGTCCCGAACGTAGCGCTCTACCAAACTGAGCTAATTCCCGAAGAAGCGGAAGACGGGATTCGAACCCGCGACCCCCACCATGGCAAGGTGATGTTCTACCACTGAACTACTTCCGCAATACATCTATTAGGATAATCTAAAAGCCGGGTCTTGGCAAGGGCTTTTTTATAAAAAATAGTATTTTTCTCGGGGGCAAGTTCGATTAAACTAAGAGTAAGAAAACGTTTGTCTAAATGAAAGGAAGAGAAAAAATGAAAAAGAAAAGACTCCTGGCGGCCTGCCTGGCCTTGGCCCTCCTGCCTCTCCTGTACTCCTGCTCCATGATCAGCGACTACACCCTGGACCTCAAGTCCAAGCTGGTCGGCATCCCCTTTACCGTCTCCACCTATGACTACGACGGGCAGAAGATCGACCAGATCAAGGGTAAGTCAGTCCACATTGAGACCTACAAGCCGATGAGCAAGAAAAATTCCAGCGGCGACGAGCAGTCCAAAGTCATCGACGTGGAATTCGGCGGCCAGCAGATGATTCATGTCGGCTCCAGCTTGATCGCCAACGAAGGCCTGCGCAATTACGAAGATACTTTTTCCAAAAAGGTCACCATTACCGACAAGCAGCGGTCCATTCCGGTTCTGTCAATAATGTACAACAATTTCAGAAACGACTGGCTCTCCAAGGGCAAGGTCATCATGATCCGGTCCCAAGCCGGCAAGCCGATCGCCGTTTATGCCGGTAACAAGGTCCGGGTCAGTACCACTGACATGCCATCAACCACCCAGATCAATGTCGACGGCCACCGGCTCTTTATCTACCGCTGCGACTACTCCATCTATGACATGGAGACTATCAAGAAGATGTAGACGCAAAAAACGTTTCCTCAAGCAGGAAACGTTTTTTAGCATGCTTTTTAGTATTAAGGAGTATTTTTCAAAAATTACAGCTTGGCCAGGGCCTGGTCCAGGTCGGCCAAAAGGTCGTCGATATTTTCCACCCCAACGGAAATTCTGATCAAGTCCGGAGTAATCCCGACGCTGTCCAGTTCTTCGTCGTTCAGCTGGGCATGGGTGGTTGAAGCTGGCTGGATGATCAAGGACTTGGCGTCAGCCACATTGGCCAAAAGAGAGAAGAGCTTCAAGTTGTCAATCAGCTGCTTGCCGGCTTCTTCCCCGCCCTTCAGGCCAAAGGTGAAGATTGAGCCGACCCCCTTCGGGAAGTCCCGTTCAGCCAGGGCATGGTCCGGGCTGTCGGCCAGGCCCGAGTAGCGGACCCAGGCAACCTTTGGATGCTTGCTAAGGTATTCAGCTACTCTTTGCGCGTTGTAGACGTGGCGTTCAACCCGCAAGGACAAGCTTTCCAAGCCCTGCAAAAGAAGGAAGGCGTTGAAAGGACTGAGGCTGGCCCCGGTGTCGCGCAGAACTGTTGCCCGGATTTTGGTCGTGAAGGCCCCAGTCCCCAGCTTGGCCCAAGTCACGTCCTTGTAGGACGGGTCAGGGTTAGTGAAAGTCGGGTAGCGGCCGGACTTTTCATAGTCAAACTTGCCGCTTTCCACGACTACCCCGCCCATAGTCGTCCCGTGGCCGCCGAAGAACTTGGTCGCTGAGTGGACAACCACGTCAGCCCCATGCTCAAATGGCCGGTAGAGGTAAGGGGTAGCAAAGGTGTTGTCGATAATGACCAAAACCCCGTGCTTATGGGCCACTGCTGCTACCGCGTCAATGTCGATCAAGTTGGCATTCGGGTTGCCGATGGTTTCAGCGTAAACCACCTTGGTATGGTCGTTGATTTCTTTTTCAAAATTGGCCGGGTCGCTTGGGTCAACGAAGTGGGTCTTGATGCCCAATGGCGGCAAGGTCTGGGCAAACAGGTCGTAGGTCCCGCCGTAAATGGTGGAAGCAGCTACGATTTCGTCGCCCGCCCCGGCTACGTTCAAGATAGCCGCGGTGATCGCTGCCGCCCCAGTTGCCAAAGATACACCGCCAGTGCCGCCTTCCAGGGCAGCCACCCGGCTTTCAAAAACAGCCGTGGTTGGGTTGGTCAAACGGCTGTAGATGTTGCCGGCGTCGGTCAAGGCAAAGCGGCCAGCTGCCTGGTCAGCGTCGTCAAAGACATAGGACGTGGTCTGGTAGATCGGCACTGCCCGGGCGCCAGTTTCGTCGATTGGCTGGCCGGCGTGGACCTGCAAAGTTTCAAATAACAAACCTTCGTTGCTGATAGCTTCTTTACTCATGTTTTTTACCTCGCTTGTGTTGTTGCTGTGTAATATTTATTTTTTAGTTGTTAGTTGTTGGAAATGATTAGATTGCTGAAATATTGCTGTTACAAACACAAGTGACACATGCAACTGGCCCCAATCGCTGCTCCCCGCCAGAGGATCAGCCAGCGTTTCGTCTGTTGATACCGTTTCCTGCACATGAACCTTACCTCGTAAAAAAAGCCGCCCAACTAACCAGTAGTTCAGGCGGCCTTTACTATCTTCAATATAGTAACGATCTTAGGATGGTGAACCACAGGTATTCGCTTCTACGCTAAAAGGCATGCTGGACATCAGCATGTTCATTGGCATGACTTGCATTTGACAATTCTTAGCTGCGAATTCCATCTTGGTTCTCCCTTCTTCATCAGTTCTTAATTTAGTTTTAAGTATACTAGCCTTAGGGAAAATGTCAATCCGTTTTTTAGAAAAAAGGGCAAACAAAAACCAGGGAATCATGGCAGTGATTTCCTGGTTGATCGTCCTATTCACCAAATCAAGCCGCTGAAAGCACTTTCCCAGCTAAACTTAACCTGTATTTAAAGTATACGAGCTTTTTGTCCAAAGTCAATCTCTTTTCCGGAAAAAATCAGGACCGGGCCAGCAAAACATTGCCCCCGCCCTGCTTTTTCACCTCGTACATCAATTGGTCGGCCTTTTGGTAGAGCTGATCGACATTAGGCAAGTTGTTTAGGTAGTGGATGACCCCGCAGGAAAAACGCAGCTGGCTGAGCCGCTGGCCGTAATTGTCGTTGATTTGCTTTAAGTAGTCTATGTCAACCAGGCCGATGAAGAGGTCAGTGCACTCCGGCTGCTCGATTGCTTTTTGTAAAAGGTCCATGAAGGTCGACCGGAGCATCACCCCGCTCAAGTGGTCAAAATTAGCCTGGACCCGGAGCTCGCGCTGGTTCTCCTTGTACTTGTTAAAAAGCAGGAAAGAGGCGATCCGCTCTCTTTGCACGATATGAAAAAACTAGGCAGCCGGGAAAGACATAAACTGGTGGGGCAGCATGGTCAAAGCGGCAAAGACCAGGTTCAAGACTAAAGCCAGAGTCCAGGCCCAGGTCTCTTCCCTTTTCAGCAAATAGTTGATTGCCAATAAAGCCAGGGCACTTCCAGCTGCCAGGCCTTCTCCCTGCCAAAACAAAAGCAAAGCTGCCGCCAGCAGGCCGCCATTCAAAACGGCTAATGCCCGCTTCCCCGGCCGCCAGAGAAGGTAGGCGCTAAGCCCCTCTAAGAGGCAGAGGACGGCAAAAATCCCCGCCTTTAAGGGCTGGCCGGCCAAATAAGCCGGCAAGCCGCTGCTGGCAGCCAAAAAGGCCCCGGCCAAGGCGGAGATAGTGGTTAAGATCGACAATAAGTATTTGTAGATTGGCAAAAATTCACCTTTTCTAATAGCAGCTCGCAATTTAATTGCCTATATTCTAGCAAAAAAGCTCTAATATTCATATCTTGAAAACGATTCGTTTTATTTTTTCAAACAAAAAACTCTCCAGGTAAAGCTGGAGAGTTAAATTTAGCGATCTGGACTACTTGTCCAGGTTAATGTTCTTTTCGTCGTCGACGATCTTATCCGGCCGCATGGTTGGGAAGAGGAGGACGTCGCGGATTGAAGCCGCGTTGGTCAAAAGCATGACCAGACGGTCGATCCCGATGCCCAGACCACCCGTAGGTGGCATACCGTATTCCATGGCCCGCAGGTAGTCTTCGTCGATGATGTCGGCTTCGTCGTTACCGGCGTCACGTTCAGCCATTTGGGCTTCGAACCGTTCCCGCTGGTCAAGCGGGTCGTTCAGTTCTGAGAAGGCGTTGCCGTATTCATTGCCCATGATGAAGATTTCGAAACGGTCAGTGAAGCGCGGGTCATCCGCGTTCTTCTTGGCCAGCGGTGAAACTTCAACTGGGTGGCCGTAAACGAAGGTTGGGTCAACGATGGTCTTTTCACCAAATTCTTCAAAGAAGGCGTTGATGATGTGGCCAACTTGCCAGTAAGGTTCAACTTCAACATGGTGTTCAGCGGCAACCTTCCGGGCTTCTTCCAGAGTCATTGGCTGCCAGAAGTCAACGCCAGTCAGTTCCTTGATCAGGTCAACCATGTGCACCCGGCGGAATGGCTTGCCCAAGTCCAGGTCAGTGCCCTGGTAGTTGATCTTGCCGTCTTCCGAAACAACCTTGGCCGCTGCCCGGATGATGCCTTCAGCTTCATCCATGACATCGTGGAAGTCGTAGTAAGCAGCGTAGGTTTCCAGTTCAGTAAACTCAGGGTTGTGCTTGAGGTCCATCCCTTCATTTCTGAAGACCCGGCCGATTTCGTAAACCCGTTCCATGTCACCGACGATCAGACGCTTCAGCGGCAATTCCAGAGCAATCCGCATGTAGAGGTTGATGTCCAAAGCGTTGTGGTGGGTGATGAACGGACGTGCTTCAGCCCCGCCTGGGATGTTGTGCAAAACTGGCGTTTCAACTTCCAGGAAGTCCTGCCCGTTCAAGTAGTCACGGATGGCCTGGATGATCTTGGTCCGGTTAACGAAGCGCTGGTAGCTTTCGTGGTTGGTGATCAAGTCCAGGTAGCGTTGGCGATAAATGGATTCAACGTCCTTAAGACCGTGGTACTTGTCAGGCAGTGGCCGCAAAGCCTTGGACAGGAAGGTCACGTGCTGGGCCCGGACAGACAATTCGCCTGAGTCAGTCTTGAAGACTTCGCCTTCAACGCCCAGGAAGTCACCAAGGTCGGCCTTCTTGAAAATCTGGTAGTTTTCTTCACCGACCATGTCCTTGCGGACGTAGATCTGGATCTTGCCGCTACGGTCATAGAGGTCCGCAAAGCCGACCTTGCCCTTGCCCCGCTTGGCCAGCATCCGGCCAGCGATCTTGGTCTTCGGCATATTTGCGTTCAGTTCGTCCTTGTCAAGGCCCAAGTACTTTTCGTCCAGGTCGCGGGCCAGGGCTTCCCGGCCATATTTGCGGCCGAAGGGTTCAATCCCCATCTCCTTAAGTTCTTCAAGCTTTTGCCGACGAACAAGCAATTGGTCGTTAATTTCGTTCTTTGCCAACGTGTTTTTCCTCCATTTACATAGATTGGGTATCAGCGACGCGGTCTTGCTTCTGCCGCGCCCTTTTTTCGTAAATTTCGACGAATTCGTCAAGCAGGTCAAAAACCTCCTGACGCGTCCAGACTTCATTTATTTTAGCACGAGTCCGGGCTGAACGGGGAATTCCCTTCAAATAATATGCTGCCTGCTGGCGAAATTCCGGCACGGCCCGCTTTTCCCCATGCAGCTGGACCAGGCCGTCGAGCTGGTGCTTGGCGGTTTCCACCTTTTCCCGGACGGACTGCTTCGGCAGTTCTTCGCCCGTTGCCAGGTAGTGGGTCATTTCCTTTAAGATCCAAGGATTGCCCAAGGCGGCCCGGCCAACCATGACAGCCGTGCAGCCGATCTCGTCCAGGGCCTTCTTGGCCAGCTGTGGGGTCGTGATGTCCCCGTTGGCCACGAAAGGAATGTCCATGACCTGGGCTACTTCATGCAGGGTTTCCCAGTCAGCTTCGCCTTGGTACATCTGCTTTCTGGTCCGGCCGTGCATGGCCAGCATGGAAGCACCGGCTTCCTGGGCGGCCAGGGCATTTTCCACGGCAAAAATGTGCTTGCGGTCCCAGCCGATCCGCATCTTGACGGACACCGGCTTTTCCACGTTCTGGACAACCTTGTGGACCATCTGGTAGATCTTGTTTGAGTCCAAGAGCCACTTGGAACCCGCGTCAGTCTTGGTTACCTTCGGCACCGGGCAGCCCATGTTGATGTCGATGATGTCGGCATCGGTGTGCTGGTCGATGTACTGGGCCGCCTGCAAAAGGCTGTCTTCCGTCCCCCCGAAGATCTGGATGCTCATCGGGTGCTCGCCCGGGTCGACGTCCAGCATACTCAAGGTTTTCTCGTTGCCGTAGATGATCCCGTGGTCGGAAATCATTTCGCAGACAACCATGCCGGCGCCGAATTCCTTGCAGACTTTTCTAAAAGCCATGTTGGAAACGCCAGCCATCGGCGCTACCATCACCCGGTTGGGGATTTCGATTTCACGTATCTTCCAAGTAGTGTCCATTGCCACCTTTTTCCTTTCAATAACTACAACTCTATATCATAACAAGAATAGGCCTGAAGGACAAATCAAAAGCCCGCTAAAAGAGCATCCCCCGTTAAAAGAGGATGCTCTTCTTATCTTTACCAGTATTTTTCCAGAGGCCGCTTGTCTTGCCCCTCCTTGCTCTGGCGGGCATGCTCAGCCGCGATCGTCACCAAGACCTCGGCCAGCTTGTCCATCTGCTCGACAGTCACGTATTCGTAGCGGCCGTGGTAGTTGCCCCCGCCATTGAAGAGGTTGGGGGTCGGAATTCCCTTTTTGGTGATGAAGTTACCGTCGGTTCCCCCTCTAAAGGTCTGCACATTTGGCGCCAGGCCTGCTTTTTCATAGCTGTCTAAGGCCAGGTTGACCACATAAGGCCGGTCCTTGACCCCGTTGTAGATATTCTCGTACTGTCGGCGCAGGTCCAGCTGGAAGCGGTCTGGCCCGTATTTCTCCCCTAAGGAAGCGACGAGCTTTTTGACCAAATCTTCTTTAGCCAAAAATTCATCCCAGTCAAAGTCGCGGATGATCAAGCCGACATGGGCTGAATCGACACTGCTCTGGGCGTCCGTAACCATAATAAAGCCCTCGTGGCCCCGGGACTTTTCCGGCACCTGGTCTTGGGGCAAGGCCGCCAAAAATTCCGTCATGATCGTCGTGGCGTTGACCAGCAGCCCGTAAGCTTCACCCGGGTGGACCACGGTTCCCTTGATCGTCAAATCAGCGGCTGAGGCATTGAAGGTCTCGTATTCAAAGTCGCCTGGCCGGCCATTGTCCAAGGTATAGGCAAATTCCACTCCCGGAAAATCAGCCGGGTCAAAGCGCTGCCCGCCCAGGCCAATTTCTTCATCCGGGCCAAAAGCCACATAGATGTCGCCATGTTCAACTTCCGGGTGCTCATGGAGATACTTGAGAGCTGCCAGTAGGCCAGCCACCCCGGCCTTGTCGTCAGTCCCCAGAACCGTTTTCCCGTCGCTGGTGATCAGGGTCTGCCCCTTTAAGGTCAGCAGGTCAGGAAATTCTTCCGGGTCCAGGAAAATGCCGTTCGCTTCATCCAGGGCCAGCTTTTGCCCCTGGTAGTCCCGGTGGACTTGGGGGCGGATGGGGAAGCGGTCGTCAAATTCAACCGTGTCCACATGGGCGAAAAAGCCGATTGGGGCAACGCCTGCCGTATTAGCGGCCAGGTGGCCGATCGCGAAGGCAGTTTTTTCATTGTAATAAGACTCAAGGCCATAGTCTTTGACCTGGTCAGCCAGTTCCTTCATCATCTTGACCTGATTAGGCGTGGTCGGAACCTGGTCTTTATTGGCGTATTTGGACTGGGTGTCTTCCTTGGCGTAGTGGATGAAGTTTTTTTCTAAAAAATCAAAGTCGGAAAAAGCCATGCCTGCCTCCTATTTCTTGATATAAACAAGCTTGAAGTCGTAAGGGATGCCCAGCGGGTTGTAGGACACGTTCTTGACGTGGCTTTGCACCAGCTGCGGCTTGGCCGTCTGGATCAGCGGGATAGTCCCCTGTTCATTCATCAACAGCTTTTCAGCTGCCACCAGCCGCTTCCAACGCTGAACCGGCTTGTTGCCGTAGACGTTTTCGGCTTCATTGAGCAGCTGGTCGTACTTGCTGCTGGCAAAGCCGCCGGTGTTGTAGCTGGAGTCCTTTTCAAAAACATCTAGAAAGTTGATCGGGTCACCTAAGATAGCCTGCCAGTTCTTGATGGTCAGCTGGTAGTTACCAGCGCTTTGCCGGGAGATCAAGGTCGTGTATGGCAGGGTCGTCACGGTGATCTTCACCCCTGGCAGTTCGCCCAGCTTACTTTGCAGGAATTCGCCCACCTGCTTGGCGGAGTCAGTATCGCTGACCGTCAGGTTGAGGTTAAGGGACTTGATGCCCAGTTCCTTGTAGCCCTTGGCCAGGTACTTCTTGGCTTCCTTCAGGTTGTAGCTGACTGCTTCCTTGACATAGGCTTCCTTGTAAAAAGCTTCCCCGGTCGTCGGGTTGTTCCCCATGCCGGATGGAACGAAGCCCTTGGCCGCCACTGACCCGTCACTCAAGACCTTGGCCAGGCTCTCTCTGTCGATAGCCAAGGACAGGGCCCGGCGGATGTTGAAGTTGTTAAAGGCCTTGACCTTCTTGCGGTTTAATTCCAGGCGCTGGATAGCGGAAGCCGGCCGGTCGTAGAAGGTGGACTTGCCCTTGTTGGCCTTGACTTGTTCCCCGGTCAGGTAAGTTTCATCCAGCTTGCCAGCCTGGTAAAGGTTGTAGGCAGTTGAAGAAGTTTCGCTGATGGTTTCGTTGACCTTGTCCAGCTTCACGTTCTTCTTGTCCCAGTAGTTTTGGTTTTTAACCAGGGTAAATTGCTTGTTGGACCCGGTCCACTTGGTCAGCTTGAAAGGACCGGAGGAAATGGTGTACTTGGCCGCCGTCCCGTACTTGCTGCCGACTTTTTCAATAAACTGCTGGTTTTCCGGGAAGAAAAGCGGGAAGGCCAGCAGGAGCTTAAAGTAAGAAACCGGCCGGACCAGCTTGATCTGCAGCTTGTTTTTGCTCAAGGCCTTGACGCCCAGGCTGCTGACAGGCTTCTTGCCGGCATTGATGGCTTCGGCGTTTACGATCTGGTAGAAGTAGAAGGCCATGGAAGACTTGGTCTTCGGGTTCAAGCTTCTTCGGTAGGAGTAGACAAAGTCATTGGCCGTGATCGCCTGGCCGTTGGACCACTTGGCGTCTCGCAAGACAAAAGTATATGTCTTGCCCCCGTCAGTAACCTTGGCGCTCTTGGCCAGGGCCAGCTGGGGCTTTTGCTTTTTGTCCAGGCGGTAGAGCCCTTCCTGGGTGTTCAAAAGAGCTTGGAAGGAAGTGGAGTCAGTCGTCAGTGACGGGTCCTGGGTTGAGATCTGGGCACTTTCGGTCCAATTAAGGACTTGCTTGGTTTGGGACTGGGAACTCTTTTGCTGGCCGCAGGCGGCTAAAACGAGGGCTGAGGCGGTCAAAAGACCGGCAGCGGTAATTTTCTTCAAGGTCATGATTTCCTCCGTTTTTTACTAGAAACAACAACTATTAACAAACACATCGCAGCTTAAAAAGAAAAACGCCCCTGAGATCAACTCTCAGGGACGCTAGTAGCGTGTTACCACCCATCATTCAAAGCAAAAAAGCTTCCTCAACAGATGCTCTGCCAGAAAAAAAGACGCCTCTTGGCCCAGAGGCCAAGGGACGTCTTCGCGCGTTACCACCCTTTATTCAGCCCCGCCTCACGGCCAGGGCCCTTAAAGTCTTCCAGTCAGAAGATCTGAACGCGCTAACGGGCGTTAAGCGGGTCCGGCTTATCAGCGACTCGCCGGGACCATGCCAACACAAGACCATCTTCGCCAGCTTCCGCCTCCTGTTTCTCAGCACCAACAGTTCTCTGTAGAGGCTTCCCCTAACTACTCATCTTCTTAAGCTTTGCTTAATTTAACTATAATTAGAGCATAAAGTTATTTTTACTTTTCGTCAAGGGAGAAAAAGTTATTTTTCTAGCTTTCTGTCCAAAATGGCTTGCAGTTCTGCTTCCGTAAAATTGTACTTGTTCCCGCAGAAGTTGCAGACCAGTTCAGCTCCGTGGTCTTCGTCGATCATTTCCTTGAGCTGGCTGCCTTTCAAAGTCTCCAGCATGCCGGCGTACTTTTCCTTGGAGCAGTCGCAGTGGTAGGAGACCTCGTCCTTTTCCAGGATCTTGCAGTCATCGCCCAGGATCTTCTTGGCCAAGTCTTCCGGCGTCATCCCGTCCAAAAAGGCGGATGAGAGCTGCGGCAGGGCCTTGATCCGGTCTTCAGTTTCCTGCAGCAGTTCTTCGCTGGCCCCTGGCAGGGCCTGGAGCAAAAAGCCACCCGCGGCCCCGATGGTGTCGTTCGGGTTGACGAAAACTGACAGGCCAACAGCTGACGGGATCTGTTCTGACTTGGCCAGGTAGTAGGTCAAGTCTTCAGCGATTTCCCCGGACACGATCGGCACTTCACCGGTGTAAGGCTGCTTTAAGCCCAGGTCCTTGGTTACCTGCAACCAGCCCTTGCCGACAGCCTTCTTAACGTCGATGTGACCGTCTTCTCTGGCCGGCAAGGCCACGTGGTTATTTTGGACATAGCCCTTAACAGTCAAATCTGACTTGGCCGTAACCACGGCTGCCCCAACCGGGCCATCGCCCAAGAGGCGCAAAGTCAGTTCCTGGTCACCCTTTAATTCTGCCCCGGCCAAGAGAAGCGTGCCCAAAAGGCTCCGACCCAATACAGCTGAAGAAGCTGACCAGGTGTCGTGCCGCTTTTGCGCTTCAGCGACCAGGTCCTTGCCGTTAATGGTCAAAAGGCGCAGGTCCTTGCTGGCATTGATTGCTTTGATTAAGTAGTCGTTCATGACTTTCCTCCATAAAAATAGAGCCGTTGCCGGCTCTATTTCTTCTATTCATCCTTGTCTGAATCGTCTGTTTGTTCAGTCTTCTGACTAGGAGCGTCATTGTCGCCCTTTTCAGGATCCTTTGCCAGGTCGCTTTCGCTTGGCGTCGGCAGAGAATCAGCAGGGTCTTCTTGACTTGCTGAAGCATCTGGCTCAGCGAGCTTGGCGGCGTCGGTTTCCGGCTTGACCGCGTCTTCGCTTGGCGTTGCCAGAGCTTGCTTTTCAGCAGTATCTTCTTCCGCCTTCTCTTCTGCCCGCTTCTGAGCAGCTTCCTTGGCTTCTTCATAGCTCAAGGCCTTGGCTTCAGATGGGAACTCTTCGCTGGACTTTTCAGGCATCTTCCCAGTCTTGTAGAGTGAGTAGATTTGCTTTTCATCCAGAGTTTCGTACTTCAGCAGGGCTTCAGCAATGATCCGGTGTTTTTCCCGGTTGTTTTCAACAATTTCAACCGCCTTGGCGTGGGCTTCGTCCAGGATCTTCTTGACTGCTTCGTCGATCTTGGCCGCGGTTGCTTCACTGTAAGGCTTGAAGCCGTAAGGAGTGCCTTCGCCTTCCTTTTCCAGTTCAACCATGCCCAGTTCATCGGTCATCCCGTAGTTGACCACCATGCTGTGGGCGATCGCCGTGGCTTGTTCAAAGTCGTTTGAAGCCCCAGTTGACTGGTCGCCGACCACGACTTCTTCACCGGCCCGGCCACCCATCAAACCAACGATTTGCTCAAAGAGCTGCTTCTTGGTCAAGATGAACTGGTCGTCCTTCGGCAGCATGATGTTGTAGCCGCCTGCCCGGCCACGAGGTACGATGGTCACCTTGCGGACAGTTCTTGAGTCGCTCAGGACCAGACCACAGATTGAGTGACCGGCTTCGTGGAAGGCCACGCGTTCGCGTTCCTTCTTGGAAATCATCCGGTCCTTCTTGGCTGGACCAGCGATTACCCGGTCTTCAGCTTCATCGATGTCGGCCGCGGTGATCTTGGTCCCGTTCCGGCGGGCTGCGACTAAGGCAGCTTCGTTAAGGACGTTTTCCAGGTCAGCCCCGACAAAGCCAGGGGTCTGACGGGCAACTTCCTTCAAGTCGACGTCGTCAGCCAGCGGCTTGTTCTTGGCGTGAACGCGCAGGATGGCTTCCCGGCCCTTGACGTCCGGACGACCAACCAGGACCTTCCGGTCAAACCGGCCTGGCCGGGTCAAGGCCGGGTCAAGCACGTCAGACCGGTTGGTCGCGGCCATGACGATAACGCCTTCGTCACCTTCGAATCCGTCCATTTCAACCAGCAGCTGGTTCAAGGTTTGTTCACGTTCATCGTTGCCGCCGCCCTGGCCATTGCCACGCTGGCGGCCGATGGCGTCGATTTCGTCGATGAAGATGATGCTTGGCGCGTTCTTCTTGGCGTTGGTGAACAGGTCACGGACACGGCTGGCCCCGACCCCGACGAACATTTCAACGAAGTCTGAACCAGAGATGGAGAAGAAAGGTACGCCCGCTTCACCGGCTACGGCCTTGGCCAGCAAGGTCTTACCAGTACCCGGAGGCCCCTCAAGCAGGACACCGGACGGGATTCTTGCCCCCAGCTTGGTGTATCTTGCCGGGTTCTTCAAGAATTCGACAACTTCCACCAGTTCCTGCTTTTCTTCTTCTTCACCGGCCACGTCGTCAAAGCGGACCTTGTTCTTCTTCGGGTCCTGCGGCTTGACGTTGGAGCGGCCGAAGTTCATGATGCCGCCGCCCTGGCCGCGGCTGCCGCCTTGGTTCATCATCATGACCATCAAGACGATGAAGAGGACAGTTGGCACCAGCATGATGATCGTTGAGATCCAGTTGCTGGATTGTGATTCACCCTGGGTGCTCATCTTGACGTTCTCAGACTGGGCCAGGTCCTGGACCTTCTTGACGCTAGAGTCGTTTCCCAGCATCGTGGTTGAGAAGCCAGTCGCCTTGGAGGAAGTGTTTCCGCCAAAGATATCTGAGCTTGAGGATGACTTGGTTTGACTTGACTTGTAGCTACCGGTTACGGAGTAGACCCCGTTGGACGGCTGCACGTTAAAGTCCCTAATTTCGCCATTGCGCAGCTTCTTCACGAATTCCGAGTAACTGATGGTTTCAGTTGCACCGGAATTGCTGCTGCCGCCAAGGGCCCAATTGATTCCCCAGAGGAGAAGCAAAAATACGACTATGTAGAATAGACCATTGCTAAATAGTCGATTCCGATTGTTTTTCATAAATGACCTCCGTCAGATCGAAGAATTACTCCCCAAATTTTAACATAAAAGCCGGCAACTATCGAAGTTTTTATCTGCCTTTCTTGCATGTTTTCACTTGGTACAAATACAGCGGCCTTTTTCCTTCTTTAACTGCCTGCTGGTAGCAGCCTGCAACATAAACTGCTTCTTGGCCAGCAAAAAGGCTGAGGCAATTGCCCCGCAAGGCCAGCGGAATTCCAGCCGCCGCAAAAAGCTTCTTGCTCTTAGTCCGGCGGCCATCTTTTAAAAGCAGGCGCTGGCCGTTTGGCAAGCTCCCGGCAGATAATTTCCCGGGAAATGATATTTCCGCCAGGGGACTTTCCTCTCGCTTTTCCTCACTTAACAGATAACAATTTCCTCTGAAAAAGAAGGGCTGGCCGGCCACAACTTCTTCCAGGGGGCTGGGAGCCGGCTGCTTGACCGGATAAAGCCAGTAGTAGCCCTGGTAAAAGCTGAGATGGAGCCCCCCTTTTTCCTGGCTTTGCCGGTTGGCTAACAGAATCCGGTCCAGCTGGACTCTTTTATTGTACTTTTTTTGGATAAAATTCTCCAGGTAGGCCTTGACCAGCTCGCTTTCCGCCTGCCCGGCCGCTTTAGGAATCCGCCAGCCGCCAAAGAAGGGCTCCGGCTCCGGCAACTTGCCAGCTGCCTGGGCAAAGTAGTCTTCTTCCGCCGTCATTTCCTGGCTGAAGCGCCAGGCATTTTCCAAGAGGTCCGGACTCTCCCTTTTCAAAAGCGGGACGACCTCCTGGCGCAGACGGTTGCGGGCCGTGATGCCTGTAAAGTTGGTCTCGTCTTCGACATATTCCAGCCCCTGCTTTTTCGCGTAAGCCAAAAGGTCCGCCTTGCCAACCGCCAGAAGCGGCCGGACCAGCTTGACCTGCCCCCACTGGCTGACAGGTTTGAGGCTGTTCATTTCCCGGGGAATACCTGACCGGACCAGCTTGAGCAGGATATTTTCCAGCAAGTCGTCCCCGTGGTGGGCTGTCAGCAGGTAGTCTGCCTTGACCTGCCGGGCCACTTCAAACAAGAAGTTATAGCGGTAGTCCCTGGCCGCTGCTTCCAGGCCGCTTTCCGGATGAAGGGACTTGGGCCAGACGCTTTCATACAGGGGAAGCTGGTACTTATGGCAGTAGGCCCGCAGCAACTGGCTCTCTTTTTGGCTGTCAGCCCGCAGCTGGTGGTCTAAGTGGGCCGCGTAGAGCTGAAAGCCGCCTGGCAAGCGCCGCATTAAATCCAAAAGCGCCATGGAATCCGGACCGCCGCTGGCCGCGACCAGGAAATTTCCTTCCAAAGGCAGGCCTTCTTCGGCAAAAAAGGCCAATAGTCTTTTTTCAATGTCCATGCTTTACTCCCTCGTCCATACAAAAAACGGCCCCTCGGGCCGTTTTTATTTCAAGGCAGCTTCCAGCTGCTCTATTTCTGCTCGCGCCTCCTGGTCAACCTGGTTGAGGACCCGGGCAAAGTCGCCGGCCCGCAACTGGCTGAACTGGTTGGTCGGGTCGATCAGATCCGGATCGTTGACCCGGCGGATGGACAAGTCCAGCCGGCCCTTGCGCAGGTTCTGGACCACTACTCTGGCCTGGTCGCCTGCCTGCCAGTGCTGCCGCTCTCTTGGCCAGTCGCTGCCAAAGTCATTGCGGTGAACAAGGCCGCTCTTATGCTTGGGCAGGGTCACGAAGATGCCCAGGTCTGTCACGTTGTTGATTACTCCGTCAAGGCGCTGGCCAACTTTGTAATTCATCAGTTATCGCCCTTCTCCTTGATGTTGTAGACCCGCTCACCGTCTTTAGTGTACTTGTACTTGTAGCGGATCACCTTAGCCACGTAGTCGCTGTCCTTCATATCGTCGCGCTCGTTGGTCAGCTTTTCCTTATTCTTCTTGATCTTGGTCAAGGTTGCCTGGTTCTGGCTGACCTGCTTCTGGATCTTGGCCGTCCGGGCCTTGGTCATGGCCAGCTGGAAGCCCAAGACGGCAAAGACCAGCAAGATCAAGGCCAGCAGCCGGTTGCGCCGGACCCGGTGGACTTCCCTGAATTTGATCTGCCGCTTCTTCAGGCGGCGAACATCCTGGTCCGGCCGCAGCGGCGTTACATTTTGCTGATTTCCTCTGTTGTTCCCCATCACTGTCTACCCTATCCTAAAATCATATAACAGATTCAGTATATCAGCTTTGGTGAAAAAAGTCATTAGTCGACTAATTCGTATAAGTCCCCGGCTTCCGCCTTTTTGGTCGTTTCACGCAAGTCCAGGACCCTGGCCTTAATTACCCTGGTTCCGTAAGCGACGGCGATTACATCGCCGACAACCACGTTGTAGCTGGACTTGACGGTCTTGCCGTTCACGCTTACCCGGCCCTGGTCAGCCATTTCCTTGGCCACCGTTCTGCGCTTGACCAGGCGGGAAATTTTCAAAAATTTGTCGATTCTCATGCTTGTCTCCTGTCTGTTAATTTTTGCTTTTTAACTTTTCCTACTTTAACTTTTTGCTCTTAAAAAATTACCGCTGGATGATCTCCGCCGCGTCCTTGGTAAAAGTGCCCAGTTCCGTGAACATGGCCCGCCGGGTCAGCTTGTCTGGCAAAAGCAGGGTAACCACCAGGCGCTTTTGGGCGCCAAGTGCGATCCGGGCCTTCCAGGAAACATGTTCCAGGGCCTTGAAGATGTTTGGCCCTTCCATTTCCCGGCTGCCGGAATCACTGAAAATGACCCGGATCTGGGCCTTTTCCTTGACCAGAGTCAAGATCTGGGCCAAGTCGCAGCTGGCCTTCAGGCTGGCCACGTTGAGCAGGTTCTCAACAGCTGCCGGATAGTCACCAAAGCGGTCCAGGAGCTCATCTTCGATGTCTTCCCGGTCCTGCAGGCTGCCGATCCCCTTGATCTTCTTGTAAAATTCGATCTTCTGCTCCTGGTCGGCGATGTAGTCTTCTGGAATATAAGCTTCCAGGCCCAGGTCGACCTCGGCATTGCTCTTTTTGACCGGCTTCTTCCCCTGCCGCTCCTTGATGGCGTCAGCCAGCATCTGGGAGTAGAGGTCGTAGCCGACGCTGTCGATAAAGCCGTGCTGCTGGGCCCCCAGCATGTTGCCGGCCCCGCGGATGGACAAGTCCCGCATGGCGATCTTGAAGCCTGCCCCCAGCTCGGTAAAGTCCCGGATGGCGTCCAGCCGCTTTTCCCCCACTTCCGTCAGAACCTTGTTTGGCTGGTAGAGGAAGTAGGCATAGGCCAGGCGGACTGACCTGCCGATCCGGCCCCGCAATTGGTAGAGCTGGCTGAGGCCGTAGTGGTCGGCATCTTCAATGATCATGGTGTTGACATTAGGCATGTCGATCCCGGTTTCAATGATGGTCGTGGTGACCAAAATGTCGAATTCCCGGTCCAAAAAGCGGCTCAAGATGTCTTCCAATTGGTTTTCACTCATCTGCCCATGGGCATAGGCGATCCGGGCCTCTGGCAAAAGCTGCTCCAAGCGGGCAACCGTTTCTTCGATGTCCCCGACCCGGTTGTGCAGGTAAAAGACCTGGCCGCCCCGCTGCATTTCCCTTTGGCAGGCCTCCTTGACCGTGCCTGGCAACTGTTCCAGGACATAAGTCTGGATTGGATACCGGTTTTGCGGCGGCGTTTCCATGACTGACAGGTCTCTGATCCCGATCATGGACATGTGCAGAGTCCGCGGGATCGGAGTGGCCGTTAGGGTCAAAACATCAATATTGGTCTTCAGCTGCTTGAGCTTTTCCTTGTGGGCCACCCCAAAGCGCTGCTCTTCATCGATAATGAGCAGGCCCAGGTCCTTGAACTGGACATCCTTGGACAAAATCCGGTGGGTGCCGACTACCAAGTCAATACTGCCGTCTTTCAGGCCGGCCACGATCTTCTTGCTTTCGGCCTGGCCCTGGAAACGGGAGAAGCCGGCAATTTCCACCGGGAAGCCCTTAAAGCGGTCCTTGATGGTCTGGTAGTGCTGCTGGGCCAGGATGGTCGTGGGCACCAAGAAGGCGACCTGCTTGCCGTCACAGATGGCCTTAAAGGCTGCCCGCATGGCTACTTCGGTTTTCCCGAAGCCAACATCCCCGACCAAAAGCCGGTCCATCGGCTTGGCCTTTTCCATGTCAGCCTTGATTTCCGCAGTAGCCCGCAATTGGTCAGGGGTTGGCTCATAAGGAAAGGCAGCTTCAAAGGCCGCCTGGTCTGATCCATCCGGGGAAAAGGCAAAGCCCTTCTCCGCCTCTCTTTTTGCATACAGGTCGATCAAGTCGTCAGCGATGGCCTCAACTCTGGCCGCAACCCGCTTCTTGGTCTTGGCCCACTCGCTGCCGCCTAGCTTGTTGACGTGGGGCTGCTTGCCTTCTGAAGCCACGTACTTTTGCACCAGGCTCAATTGGTCAGCCGGGACAAACAGCTGGTCACCCTTTTGGTAGGTGATGGTGATGTAGTCCCGCTTTTTCCCGTCGGTTTCCAAGGTCTGGATGCCTTCAAAGCGACCGATACCATGGTTGACGTGGACCACATAGTCGCCAGGCTTGAGCTCTGTATAGCTGCGCAGGCGCTGGGCATTTTCCAGGGTCTTGATCCGCTTCTTCGACCGCTTGTTTTGGTTAAAAAGCTCCCTTTCCGTCAGATAGACCAGGTCGCTGTCCGGCAGGACAAAGCCGCTGGCATAGCCGCCGATAACCAGCTGGGTCCGGCCTTCTTTTAAGCCGTCTGCTTCTGCCAAAGGCAGGTAGATGTCATAGTCATGGCAGCTCCGGTTGAATTCCTCCGCCTGCCGGCGGCTGGACACCTGCAAGACCACCGTCTGCCCCTTTTTGGCATAAGAGTCCAGCTCAGTTTTCAAAAGCTCCATCTGGCTGAAAAACTGCTGCGGCTCCCGGCTGTCCCAGGCCAAATGCTGGCCAAAACGGAGCCGGCCCATGGAGTGGGCAATCAGACTGACATAGAGGCGGTGGTGGCAATCTGCCTTTAGCACCGCGTCAAAATCCAGGCGCAGCTTCTGCCGGCTGGTCATCATCTTGCTGGCGATCTGGCTGGCCAGGTAGTCATCGTTGATAGCGCCCATATTCTTGACGCTTTCGGCGATCAGCTGCCAGTCGTTAAACAAAAGCAATCCTTTAGCCGGCAAGTAGTCCAGCAAACTGAAAGACTCAGGTAACAGGTAGTCCAGGTAGCGGTCGTAGTCATCCGGCAATTGTCCGTTAACTAAGGCCTCTTGGGCGATTTCCAGGCCGGCGGCTGCTTCCTTTGGCAGGTCGCCGGCCAGTTCCCGGCCCGCCCGGTCCAAGTCTTCTGCCGTAAAGACGTGGTCACTGGCCGCTGGTACGGTCGCTTCCGGCAATTCCTCCAGGCTGCGCTGGCTGGTCAGGTCAAAAGTCTTGATCGTGTCGATTTCGTCGCCGAAAAATTCCAGGCGCAGGGGGCTTTCTCGGTCCAAAGGATAAAGGTCGACGATGTCCCCCCGCATAGCGAACTCGCCCGGCTTAACGACCAGGTTTTCCCGGTGGTAGCCAGCCTGGTTCAGCCACTGGGCCAGGTCGGGCAGGGCAATTTCATCCCCAACTGCAAAATGCTTCTGTCCCTGTTCAAACAGGGCCGGGGCACTTAACGGATACTGCAGGCCCTGCGGGGTCGCGATCACGACACCAGGCCGGCCGCTTAAGAGCAGGTTCAAGCACTGAATCCGGCTGCTGAGTTCATCCGGTGAACTGACCGCCGTTTGCGTGGCCAGGTTACCGTCCAGGGCAAAAAGCCCCAGGTCATCATCGGCCAAAAGCCGGCTCAAGTCGTTGTAGCGCTCCTGAGCCTTGTATTCATTCTCTTCGATCAAGAGCAGGGGCTGGCCCACCTGGGCTAAATAAGCCTGGATGAGGACAGCAAAAGCGCCCCGTTCGACTCCTGTAAGCAGAGAGTTCTTGATCCGGGACGTTTTAGCGATAAAAGCAGTCACTGCTTGATCTTTTTTCAAAAAATCAATTACTTGCATGTTCGTGTGCTTGTCTTTAATTGTAACGGTTCATTAAGTACTGGGCGTCTTTGCCAGCGATAAAGTCGTCAATGATCTGGTCAACCTTGGCAAAGCTGGCTTCCAGCTCCTTTTGCTGGTCGGGATTAAAAGGAGTCAGGACCCAGGAAACCACGCTCTGCTTGTCCGGGTGCCGGATGCCAATCTTCAGGCGGTTGAATTTCTCAGTCCCCAGGCAGGCAATGATGCTCTTGATCCCGTTGTGGCCGCCCGACTTGCCGCCGGCCCGGATCCGCAGCTTGGCGATTGGCATGTCCATGTCGTCGTGGATAACCAGGATGTCGCTGGGGTCGATCTTGAAGAACTTGGCCGCCGCGCCCACGGCTCTGCCGGATTCGTTCATATAGGTCTGCGGCTCCATGAAGATCACGTCCTCGCCCGCCACTTTCTCCTTGGCGTAGAGGGCCGTGAACTTGTCGCGGTCCAGGCGCAGGCCCTTTTCATCTAAATAGTGGTCCAGGGCCATGAAGCCAGTATTATGCTTGGTTTTTTCATATTTAAGGCCAGGATTGCCCAAAGCAACGATTAATTTCATCAAAAGTCTCCTCACTTGCTGTATCTTAATAATTTTAGCACAACTGGCAAAAATCTTACGCTTTCCTGTCTTTTAACCTGTCTTTAATTTCTGCTTTCTGCATGCTATAATGTGAAAGTATGAGATAAGAAAACATTTACATGTAAATCCAGATAACGGAGGTTATCCTATGTTAATCAAATCACTGGTCATCAAGAAAGACTACCTGACGACTGTCAACGAACATGCTACCCTGGAAGAAGCCTTGAAGGTACTGGAAAGCTCCGGCTACCGCTGCGTGCCGATCCTGGATGACAGCGGCAAGATCTTCCGCGGCAACATCTACAAGATGCACATTTACCGCCACAAGTCCCAAGGCGGGGACATGAGCCTGCCGGTAACCTACCTCTTGAAGAACGCCACCAAGACCATCAAGATCAACGCGCCATTCTTCCAAGTCTTCTTTACCATCAAGGACTTGCCTTACATTGCTGTTTTGGACACTGACAACACCTTCTACGGCATCTTGACCCACGCCCGCCTGCTGGACATGCTGTCCTCAGCCTGGAACGTCAAGACCGGGGCTTACGTCTTGACTGTCTTATCAACCAACGACAGCGGCAACTTGACCAAGATGACCAAGATCATCGCCAAGTTTGTCAACCTGGCCGGGGCCATGACTCTGGACGCGCCAGCCAGCGAATTTGACGGCAAGTACGTCCGCCGGACCCTCTTCACCCTGCCGCAAGGGACCACGGAAACTGAACTGAAGGCCATCTGCAAGAAGCTCAAGGCCAAGGGCTTCCCAGTCGTTGCCGTTGAAGACCTGGCTGCCGGCATGAACATCATGAGCGAAGAAAAGCCAGGCGTCTTCTTGAACGAAGAATAAGCAAAAGCATATTAAAAAACCTCCGAAGCAAAATTCGGAGGTTTTTTCCTTATCTTATTCGTTATCGTAAATCCGGTCCAGACGGTCGTTAAACTGGCAGGCCACTTCATAGTGGATGGTATCCAGCCAGTCAGCTGCTCGGCGCAGGCTGTTTGGCGCTGCCGGATCAGCTGAGATCAGTTCAACTGGCGTGCCAGCCGGCACTTCCTTGGGCAAAAGAACCATGAACTGGTCCATGCAGACCCGGCCGACGATCGGGCAGTAAGTGTCCCCGACCTTGACCTTGAAGCCCTGGAACTTCCGGATCCAGCCGTCAGCGTAGCCAACCGGCACGGTCCCGATCCATTCGTCTTCTTCTGCGATGTGGGTTGACCCGTAGCCGACCCCGTAGCCCTTGTGGATCTGCTTGACATAGGTCAGTTCACTGACAAAAGACATGGCCGGCTTAAGGGCAAAAGCAGGCTCTAAGTCCTGGCTGCCTGGGGCTGATGAGGGGTTGAGCCCGTAGAGGCCAATCCCGAAGCGGACAATGTCGCTGGCTACGTCCTTGCCAAAGAGGCTGGCCGCGGTATTGTCCACGTGGATCCACTTTGGCTTGACCGTCAGCAGGCTTTCCATGTGCTTGAAGCGCTTGACCTGGTAGTCAAAGTAGCTGGCATCAGCAGAGTCAGCGGAAGCAAAGTGGGTGAACATCCCTTCCACGAAGAAGGCATCATTGCCTTGCAGATATTCGTTGACTGCCTTGAAGTCTTCGTCTTCGCTAAAGCCGATCCGGCCCATGCCGGAGTCGATGGCCAGGTGGATCTTCAGCTGCAGGCCTTCCTTGCGGAGGACCTTTTCCGCTTTCTTGAGCCAGTCCAGGCTGGACACCGGCAAAGAAATGTCGTTGGCGGCAGCCAGGGCGGCTTCTTCAGCCGGTTGCAGGCCCAAGACCAGGATTGGCTTGACGATCTGAACCCGGCGCAGTTCCAGCCCTTCATCCAGCATGGCCACGCAGAAGCCGTCTGCTCCGGCTTCTTCCATCACCGGCGCCAGGCGCGCTGCCCCATGCCCGTAGGCATTAGCCTTAACCACGCAAAAGAGCTTCTGGCCCGGCTTCAAGTGGGCCTTGGCCTGCCGGGTGTTTTCCTTGATAGCAGCCAGGTTGATATGCAGGGCTGCTGGTCGATTAACTGCTGTGATCATTTTTCCTCCCAGATAACAGGTGCGATAGTTTGCCGATCGCGCGGCGCCAGCCGGCCGGCTCTTCAAGCACGACCACGGCGACGATCTCGTGATCATCATGCGCGATGCTGGAAAAAATCCGCCCCGTAAAAATCCGCGACGTCGTTACGGGCGCGCCGGACTCGGTCCTCAAGGTTTCCACGTCTTCAAAGGAAACTGCCTGGCCAATCCCGGTTCCCCAGGCCTTGGAGAAGGCCTCCTTGATGGCGAAGCGGCCGCCCAGGTACTCAATCTTCCGCTTATGAGTCAAGTCCTGGTACTGGGCAAATTCCCGGTCGGTCAGAACCTTTCGGGCAAAGCCGTCCCCCCGGTCAACGACCTTGGCGATCCGGTCCACCTCAATCTGGTCCACACCGATATTTTTGATCATCTTTCCACCTCACGCTGTTTAAATAATAGCACAAAGAGAAAAAGGCCGGGACAAAAGCCCAATGTCATTAAGTTAAGGGATTGACAT
>NZ_KV793195.1:0-2039 GCF_001808415.1 Lactobacillus sp. HMSC08B12
TTACACAAGTTTTTATACTGAACCTTTTTTTACCAAAAATTAGCAAATTAAAGTTCACTCTTTCACATGCCTGTGCTATCATAAAGGAAAACGATTGAAACCGCTTTATGATAATTGATGTGATGGTGAAAGGAAGAGATCATGAGTACACGGGAACGCTATCAGCAGAGTGAACTGGTCAAGGCGAACAGCAAGTTCAGCCGGATCCGGGCGACTATTGAATCAGCTTTTTACGGCAACAATGTCCATGAAGTCAAGAGTGTAGCGGAAGCATATGAACTGGCCAAGCGCCAGCCTGGAGTAATTGAGACTGACCTGCCGATCCTGCATACCAGTGATTTGGGTCTGCCGGTCGGGGCCAAGCAATTGGTTTACAACCACGGCAAGATTTTGGGCCGGACGGCATCAGCCCGGCACTTTGTCGATGATTCAGAGGAAGACGCGGCTGCTTTAACCAACAGGTTGTATGAAGACATTTATGCCGGCCATAAGCAGAAGTATTTGAAGACGACAGTACTGGTTGGGCTGGACCCGTCCTTTAGCTTAAAGGCCCACTTGATGCTACCGGAGGACCAGGCCTTCAACCTGCTCAGCTACATGCTCAACTTCCGCTTTTTTGATGAAAAGGCGGCTGAGATGTACGGGAAATCCAAGCTTTATGATGAAGGGGACTTGTACTTCTACTTTGACCCGAACGTGACAGATCCGGCTTATCCAAACGGACTGGCAATTTTTGACGCTCCGCACAACTGCGCCGCGGTGTTTGGCCTGCGCTACTTTGGTGAGCTGAAGAAGGGAACCTTGACCTTGGCCTGGGCCCTGGCCCACCGGCACGGCTATGCAGCCTGCCACGGGGGCGAGCAAGCCTTCCACTTTGAAGACAAGAAAGACAAGGTATTTGCCTTTTACGGCTTGTCGGGCTCAGGCAAGTCAACCTTGACCCACGCTGACCATGGCGGCAAGTATGATATTACTGTTTTGCACGACGACGCCTTTATTATTTCAAGAGAAGACGGCAGCTCGGTAGCCTTGGAGCCGGCCTACTTTGACAAGACTCACGACTATCCAGCCGGTCACCACGAGACCAAGTACTACACGACTGTGATGAACTGCGCGGTTACCCTGGATGAAGCAGGGCGGAAAGTTTTGGTTACGGAAGACCTCCGGAACAATAACGGGCGGGTGATCAAGAGCCGGTATACTTCAGCCAACCGGGTTGATGTGGAAGAAAATCCGATCACAGCCCTCTTCTGGATCATGAAGGACAACTCTTTGCCGCCGGTATTGAAGGTGACTGATCCGGTTTTGGCTACAACCCTGGGCTTGACTTTAGCCACCAAGCGGACGTCAGCTGAGAACCTGCCAAAGGGTTTTGACATGAACACTTTGGTCATCGAACCATTTGCTGATCCCTTCAGAGCTTACCCAGTTGGGGGCGACTATGGCGACTTCAAGGAGCTTTTTACCAAGCGGGGAGCGGAATGCTACGTTTTAAACACGGATGCCTTCTGCGGGAAAAACATTCCTAAGGAACTGACTTTAGAGATCATTGAAAAGCTGGTGGATGATACTGACCAGTGGCAGGCCTTTGGCGATTTTGCCGGAGTCAGCTACATGCCGGTTGCTGACTATCCGGTTGACCTGGACTTCGCTGAATACAAGCATAATCTCAGAGCCCGGATGCAGGACCGGCTGGACTGGCTGAACATGTACAACGGTGAGCATCCAAAGACGCCGCTGCCAGAGGAAGCCAAGGAATGCTTAGAGAAAATCGTTAGTGAACTGAAGTAATCGTCTATCTATATTAGGCAAATAGCAGCCAATCTTTGAACAGACCTTAGGGTCTGTTTTTATTTTGAAAAAGAAAATAGAAAAAGTTTTATCTTTTTTGCCAGCAGAAATAGAGATAATCCGAACTATCGATTGTTTAAAAAATAATTCCTGCGGAAAGAAAAAAAAGAAAGAGTAAGCAAGTTTGCTTTTATTACAACGGCCCCTGGTGAACCGGGCATAAAACGAATGAAAAAGCAAATTTGACG
>NZ_KV793196.1:0-49787 GCF_001808415.1 Lactobacillus sp. HMSC08B12
GTGTTCAGTTTAATTTTACAATCGGCGACCAAGAAAAAAAGCAACTTTTTTTCTGAAATGTGTTTGACAATTTATCCCTGGTCTAATATACTTAATTTGTTGCGTCGGAGTATAACGGTTCGGTAGCTCAGCTGGATAGAGCAACGGTCTTCTAAACCGTGGGTCGTGAGTTCGAATCTCACCCGAATCATGATTGCAACCAGAGAAATCACTGAGGCTTGCCTCGGTGATTTTTTTGTTATATCCGCAGAAAATTTGCCAAGCCGGCAAAAGTAAACTATAATGGAATAAATATTAAACGTTTGTTCGAGCAATCCTGGCCACTTGGCCGGGGCCTTTTTATTTGCTCGGGATTTTTAACGCAAGGCAGGAAATGTAATGACGACGGTAATTTTAGCAGAGAAGCCCAGCCAGGCCCGGGCATACGCGGCCGCTTTTACCCAGAGCCAGAAGGGGGAGGGGCAGATTAAGGTGGCGGACCCGATCTTGCCGGCAGACACGGTGATCACTTATGGTTTTGGCCATTTAGTGGAAATGGCCCTGCCGGAAGCCTATGACGCCAGCTACAAGCGCTGGTCTTTAAAGAAGCTGCCGATTTTTCCCGACCAGTACAAGTACCTGGTTCCCCGGGACAAGAAGAAGCAGTTCAATATTGTCGCTAATTTGCTCAAGCGGGCAGATACGATCGTGATTGCCACGGACAGTGACCGGGAAGGGGAAAACATCGCCTGGTCCATCATGCGGCAGGCGGGGATCGATTTGAAACAGAAGCGCCTTTTCCGCCTCTGGATCAATTCACTGGAAAAAGCCGCGATCAGGGAAGGCTTCCAGAACTTGCGGCCGGGTAAGGACTACTACTACCGCTATAAGGAAGCCCAGACCCGGCAGATCAGTGACTGGCTGGTCGGGATGAACGGCAGTCCCTTATTTACCTTGCTGTTAAGAAAGCAGGGGGTCAAGGGGACCTATTCAATCGGTCGGGTGCAGACGCCAACTTTGTACATGGTCTATAAGCGTGATCAGGAGATTGCTAATTTTAAGCCGGAGAAGTACTGGCTGCTCATGGCCGATTTTTGGCAGGGAAGAAAGAAATTTACCGGCCGCTTGCTGCCGGAAACGAAATTCAAGAGTCCGGCAGAACTGGAGCAGTTTTTACTGGCTAAAGGCGGGAGTCTGGGCAAGCAGACTGGCCGGGTGGCCAAGGTGGACAAGGAGCAAAAGAGCCTGGCCAGCCCCCGCCTCTTCTCCTTGTCCAGCCTGCAGACGGAAGCCAACCGCCGCTACCATGCTTCAGCCAGCCAGGTTTTACAGGCTGTGCAGAATTTGTATGAAAATAAGTTTTTAAGCTATCCGCGGACAGACTGCAATTATATTACGGACAATGAGTATGCCTACCTGGCCCAGAACCTGGACCGCTACCAGGGGCTGTTGCCAAATTCTGCAGAAGTCAAAGAGCAAATGAAGCCCTTAAAGGCGGAGAAGCGCTATGTCGACTCCGGCAAGGTCCAGGAGCACCACGCCATCATCATGACCAAGACCGTGCCCAGCCAGGCACAAATGGGCAAAATGCCCAAGCTGGAAGGGCAGGTCTATGACCTGGTCTTGCGGCGAACTTTGGAGATGTTTTTAAAGGCCTATGTCTATGAGAAGACCACGGCTTTGATTAATGTCGGCCAATTGACTTTTAAAGCCAGCGGCAATGTCAGCGTAAACCTGGGCTGGAAGATTCTGGAAGGGCCGGTTAAAGATGCCCAGCTGCCGCCCCTGGAAGTCGGCCAGGAACTGACGGCGAAATTGAAAGAGCAAGAAGAAGAGACCAAGCCTCCGGCCAAGTTTACGGAAGGGAGCTTGATCACGGCCATGAAGACGGCCGGCAAGACCCTGGACGATGAAGACGCCCAGGCTATTTTAAAGGACGTTGAAGGGATCGGGACGGAAGCTACCCGGGCCAGCACCATCGAAATCTTGAAGAAGCGGGGCTACATGCAAAGCCGGCAAAACAAATTGTCGGTTACCCCGGAAGGGACCATCCTCTGCAAGGCGGCGGAAGCTGAGCCACTCTTAGTCAGCGCGCAGATGACGGCCCAGTGGGAAAAGGCCTTAAAGCAAGTCGGGGCCAAAGAGCGGAGCCAGGATAACTTTTTAGGGCAGATCAAGAAATTCATTTCAAAGATGATTACAGAAGTGCCAGGCAAGATCCAGGTTGATCAGGGCTTGCAGGAAGAAGCCCAGACCCGGCAAGCCAAAACCGCGGCAATCGGCCCCTGCCCGGTCTGCAAGCAAGGGGAAATTACTGACAAGGGCAAGTTTTACGGCTGCAGTAATTACCGGGGCGGCTGCCATTTCACCTTGCCCAAGAAGTTTGCCGGCAAGAATATGGGCAAGCGGATTGTGAAGACCTTGATCAGCAAGGGCAAGACTGACAAGCTGGACGGTTTTGTCTCTAAAAAGAGCGGGCAGCGGTATTCAGCCAAGCTGCAGCTGGAAGGGGACAAGCTCTCTTTGGTTTTTGACTGATTTTTGCAAAAGCAATATTTCCTAAAATGAGTTAACAAATCTGTTACAAATGAAATAGTGCCCGAAAACTGTGGTAAAGTATGAAAAGGCATTTCGTGATAAAAGTGTAAATTATCTGGGTGCTTTTTGTTAAGAACCGTAGATTTATGAGTTTTGTATTTTTAGAAGTGAAGGGAAGAGTTTGATGAGACGTTTTGCCCTGGGCATGATGACCAGTGCGGCACTGATGGCCGGCCTGGCCAGTCAGGTGCAAGCAAGCAGCAAAGACTATAGTAAGAGCACGAAGACCGATCTTGTGACCAAGATCATGGGTAACAAGAGCTACCAGGTCTATTCTTCGCTCAGGCTGGAAGAGGTAACTAAGAAGGTCAAGACAAAGACCAAGGAAAAGAAGAAGTACACGGTCAAGAAGAAGGTCGCCGTCAAGAAGAAGAGTAAGAAGGGCAAGACCAAGTACAAGACGGTTAAGCAGGTCAAGTACAAGTGGGTGACTAAGACGGCCTACAAGAACGTGAAGAAGAAGTGGAAGTTCGGCAAGAAATTGACGGTCTCGGCTGACTTCAGATACGCCCACGTCCAGTCCAAGTCATACAAGGTTAAAGATGGCAAGCGCTACTACTACATCTACGTTAACGGCCGGCCAGTCGGCTACGTGAATGAGAAGGCTTTTGTCCTCTCGAAAGCTAATGTGGTTTCCCAGGTCAGCCTGGTCAACAACCAGTATGATTCAGTTGGCTTTAATGCCGAAGACGCGATTAACTACGTGACTGACCAGCACGGCAGTCTGGTTGACAATGATTCAGTTGAGATCAGCTGCAAGTCTGCTAAATTGAATATTTCTGATACTGGCTATGTATCCAGCCGCAAGGCCGGGACGGCGGTTTTGACCTTCAAGTACGGCAAGGCCAAGGCGACCAGCAAGCTGACGGTACGCGGGGATGCCAAAGAAGGGATCAGCTCGGCTGGTGTAACGCCGGTGAAAACTGATTTGCCAAAGATTGAGACCTGGTCGGCCAGAGACAGGGCCAGCTCCCACAAGCACTGGGCGACCAAGTCGGCCAGAGACAGGGCCAGCTCCCACAAGTACTGGGCGACCAACATGTCTGGCAACGCTAAAGGCGCGGATATTGAAACCATCTTCTATCATCCGGCAGTTTTGAGCGCGCCAGGTTCAAGCAACCTGGAGGCCAAGGTGTCAAGCGCCGTTCAAGGGATTGATTTTTATGACAATGACCTGGTGACCAGCAACCTTGACTTAGGCCAGGCAGACAACTGGGAAGCCCGGGGGCATATGGTCTACTATAATATGCGGAAGGTCAAGGAGTATAACTGGCAGCTGATTCCAAGCAAGATGCTGAGCTTCAACACCTGGCTAAGCTATATCAAGAACATCAAGGTCAGCCCATACATGAAGCTGGGCCATGGCCAGTCAGTCGGCAGCACCAAGAAGTATGTTTACGTTTTGGCCAACTGGAACCGGTCCAACAACTGGTCCAACTCCCAGGAACTGATCCGGGTCAAGAAATCCACCATGGAAATTGACAAGATCTGGACCTTCAAGGTTTGGAACGGGTCAGCCAAGTATCCGCGGATTTTCCTCAACGCGGACGTAATTGACGACAACACCTTGCTTGCCCTCTTCCACAATGCTTCTAAGCACCGCTATGAATACTGGAAGATCAGCAGAAACGGTGACAGCTTCAAGGCCAAGGAAGTTGGGGCAACTGGCAGCGACCTCATCAGCAATTCCGCTGAAGTCCAGGGCTTTGTCTGGAACAGTGCCTATGACGTTTACTATATTGCCTTTAACGATTACCTCTTTAAGATCGGGGCAGGCTTAGATGGCAAAACAGATGCCGGCAAGCTTTTGAACCGCTACAAGTTTCACACTAGACCCCGGGAATTTGAAGGTTTGAGCAGCTACAAGGCCGAACTCTACGTCAACTTGAATCATCCAACGGAAACTTTGAAAGTGAATCATATTACAAAGTAGTTGAGTCTAATGATTGTGGGTATAGGAAGAATGAAATTAAAGAAGGGGCTGGCAAGGGCAAGAGGAAAAAGACCAAGCTGGTAGAGTAAGAAGTTGGAAGTTGAGGAAATTTAAACGGATATTACAGGATTCTTCAAGGACGGCCGCCTACAGGTCATTCCCCGCAAGCAAAAGGCGAAAGAGGCCTTGTTTGAAGCGCTAATCGACCGCTTTGAATTTGGCCGGGACTATTCTGAAAAGGAAGTCAATGAAGTTTTGGCGGCAGTCTATGACGACTACGCGATTTTGCGCCGCTACTTGGTTGACACTGGCCGCTTGGGGCGGGACCCTTATGGCCAGCATTACTGGCGGGCAGAAAAGAAAGATTGATTTTATGGCATTTAAGATCACCACATGGTGGTCTTTTTCTTACGATTTTTTAATTAAAAACGAATGATATAACCGCATTCACAAGTAATGGTTCATCTTTCTCTTTAAAAAAGTCCCGTTTTCTGTTATCCTAAGAGAAAGTAGACAGGAGGAATAATCGTGACTAGTAGAATCAGTGTTGTAATGGGCTCCAAGTCAGACTGGGGCTATATGCAGGAAGCTTGCAAGCTGCTCGACAATTTCGGGGTTGACTACGACAAGCAGGTTATTTCAGCGCACAGAATGCCGGAGGAAATGTTCGCTTTTGCCCAAAAAGCAGCGAAAAACGGTACTAAGGTGATCATTGCCGGCGCTGGTGGGGCAGCCCACCTGCCAGGCATGATCGCTGCCAACACTCCCTTGCCGGTAATTGGCTGCCCAGCCAAGACCAGCGCTTTAGGCGGGATGGACTCCCTTCTTTCCATCGTGCAAATGCCAGCCGGCATCCCTGTAGCGACGACTGCCATCGGCCCGGCCGGCGCCAAGAACGCGGCTCTTTTAGCCATGCAGATCTTAGGCATCGAAGATAAAGAACTCCAGCAAAAGATCGTGGACTACCGCAAGGAAATGCACGACCAAGCCAAAGAAAGCAGTGCAGACCTTGTCTATTAAAATCAAGCCCGGCCAAACGATCGGCATCATTGGCGGGGGGCAATTAGGGCAAATGCTGGCTTTTGATGCCAAGGCCAGCGGAATGAAGGTCATCATCCTGGACCCAACTCCGGCTTGCCCGGCCGGCCAAGCCGCAGATGACCAGATCGTGGCTGAATACAGTGATATCGACGCCATCCATGAACTGGCCTCTAGAAGCGATGTCTTGACCTACGAATTTGAAAACGTGGACCTGGATGCCCTGGAGAGCGTCAAGGACCAGGTCTTTATTCCGCAAGGGACCAAGCTTCTATACACGACCAACAACCGGATCCGGGAAAAGACTTTTATCCAAAGTGCCGGCTGTGAAGTGGCCAAGTTCAGAGCGGTCAAGAACCGGGCTGACCTGGAAGAAGCCGTCAGTGACTTGGGCCTGCCAGCCGTTTTGAAGACCTGTGAAGGCGGCTATGACGGCAAGGGCCAGGTTGTTTTAAAAGCAGCTGCCGACTTGGACAAGACTGCTGATGTCTTGGCTTGCGGTGACTGCATTTTGGAAAAATTTGTCGACTTCCGTATGGAAGCCTCCGTCATGATTGGCCGCAACTCTGATGGCCAAGTCACGGTCTTCCCGGTCAGCGAAAACATCAACCAGGGCGAAATCCTGCATGAAAGTATCGTCCCGGCCCGGATTTCCCCGGACTTGGCCCAAATGGCCCAGGAGGCTGCCGTTAAGATCGCTGAAGCCATTGACCTAAAGGGGATCTTAGGCGTAGAAATGTTCGTTACTAAAGATGACAAAATTGTCATCAACGAACTTGCTCCCCGGCCCCACAATTCCGGCCACTACTCAATTGAAGCCTGCAACTTCTCCCAGTTTGCCGTCCACAACCGGGCTATCTGCAACTGGCCTTTGCCAAAGATCAAGCTGCTCAGCCCGGTCGTCATGGTCAATGTATTAGGCCAGCACGTGGCCGGCACGGAAAAGCTGATCGCCGAAAAGCCGCAGTGGTCCTTCCATGACTATGGCAAGGGCGAGGTCCGTAGAGACCGGAAGATGGGGCACGTGACGATCCTGACTGATGATGTCGACAAGACTTTGGCCGAGATTGCCGCGACAAAAGTTTGGGATGTATAATTAAAAAGCAGATTATTGTCGATTTTTTAAAGGTGGAAAATAAATGATTGAACGCTATACCCGACCAGAAATGGGTGCCATTTGGACTGATGAAAAGAAGTATGAATGCTGGTTGGCAGTAGAAATCGCTGCTGATGAAGCCTGGTCCAAGCTTGGCCACATTCCGGCAGAAGACGTGGAAAAGATTAAGCAGAACGCCAAGTTCAGCGTTGACCGCATCAACGAAATTGAAGCCGTGACTCACCACGACGTTATTGCCTTCACCCGGACCATTTCTGAATCATTGGGGCCGGAAAAGAAGTGGGTGCACTACGGCTTGACCAGTACTGACGTGGTTGACACTGCCCAGGGCTACCAATTGAAGCAGGCTAACGACATCCTTCGCAAGGACATCCAGGACTTCATCGACATCCTGGCCAAGCGGGCCCTTGAATTCAAGGATACGGTCTGCATGGGCCGCACCCACGGCATTCACGCTGAACCAACTACTTTCGGCTTGAAGTTCGCCCGCTGGTACTCAGAAATGAAGCGGAACCAGGAACGCTTTGAACATGCTGCCCGCGGAGTGGAAGCCGGCAAGATTTCCGGTGCCGTCGGGACTTTCGCTGAAGTTGACCCAGAAGTAGAAGCATATGTCTGCAAGAAGCTGGGTCTGCACGCCCAGGAAATTTCAACCCAAGTCCTGCCACGTGACCTGCACGCTGAATACATTGCTGCCATCGCCCTGGTTGCAACTTCTTTGGAAAACATCGCTACGGAAATCCGTTCTTTGCAAAGAACGGAAATCCACGAAGTTGAAGAACACTTCGCCAAAGGGCAAAAGGGTTCTTCCGCTATGCCGCACAAGCGCAACCCGATCGGTTCAGAAAACATCTGCGGGATGGCCAGAGTTCTCCGCGGCAATGTCGTAACTGCCTACGAAGATGTAACCCTGTGGCACGAAAGAGACATCTCCCACTCAGGTGCTGAACGGGTAATCCTGCCAGACAGCACCATCGGTCTTGACTACATGCTCAACCGGATGGGCAAGATCCTGGCCAACCTGGACGTCTTCCCGGAAACCATGAAGAAGAACATGGACAAGACTTTGGGCTTGATCTACTCCGGCCGCGTTCTGCTCAAGCTGGTTGAAAGCGGCATGAGCCGGGAAGCTGCCTACGACTTGATCCAGCCATACACGGCCAAGTGCTGGGCTGAACAAGTTCCATTCCGGCCTCTCCTTGAAGCAGACCCAACCATTCAAAAGCAACTGACTAAGGCTGATCTTGACGATGCCTTCGACTACCACTGGCACCTGCGCCACGTTGACGACATCTACAAGCGCCTAGGTTTGGAATAAGTGTAAAAAGGCAATGATTTTCAATGCTATTGCCAATATATAAAAGGATAGAGAAATCTAGATAATTAAAAGCGACTCATAAAATGAGCCGCTTTTTGTTCGGTTTTTATCCCTTGATTTTTGCTTGTTAAAGTTTTTGTCCAAAAATGATGAAGGAATATCCGATTGTAAGAGGAGTGATAGCTAAAAAATATTCGATAATCTCTTGACCAAACTTTTTTAAGTTGTTATCCTTTAAGTTGTTATTCTTAGTTCAAGAAAGAAATTACGAATAGTAATTCCTGTTTACATTATTATAGTTTGTGTTAATCGGAGGGTAAAAAATGGCAGAATTGCTTTATCAGGGTAAGACTAAGGAAATGTGGACCACTGACGATCCAGAAGTGCTCCGCGCTGTTTACAAGGACGATGCTACCGCTTTGGACGGCTTGAAGCACGATGTCTTCCAAAACAAGGGTGAACTTGACGCGGAAATTTCTAGCCTGGTTTTCGAATATTTGATGAAGCATGGGGTGAAGACGCACTTTATCAAGCGCTTGTCTAAAAACGAACAATTGGTCAAGAAGGTCAAGATGATCGACCTGGAAGTTGTTACTCGGAATATCGCGGCTGGATCATTCTGCAAGCGTTATGGCTTGAAAGAAGAAGGCGAGAAGCTGGACACTCCAGTTGAAGAACTATTCATGAAGAGCGACGCCCTGCACGACCCGCTGATGAATGAATCAGACGCCATTGCCTTCCACTTGCTGACTCATGAAGAACATGAACAGATCTGGGAAATCTCCCGCCAGGTCAACCAGCTTTTGACCAAGCTCTTTGCCGACGCCGGCATGCTGCTGGTTGATTTCAAGGTTGAATTCGGGACCCTGCCAAACGGTGAAGTCGTCCTGGCTGACGAATTCTCACCAGACAACTGCCGCCTGTGGGATATGGAAACCAAGGACCACATGGATAAGGACGTTTACCGCCGGCAAATCGGCAACCTAATCGATGTTTACGAAAGAGTTTTGGCCCGTTTGAAGGATGCTTTGGCCAAGGAGGATTAAGCAAATGACTACTGTACGGATTTACGTTACTTACAAGCAATCAGTTTTCGACCCGCAAGGTGAAGCCATCACCAACTCAATTCACTCTTTGGGCCACGATGAAGTCAAGGGCGTCAAGGTCGGCAAGTTCTTCGATGTAACTATTGAAGAAGGAGACAAGCCTGTAGCAGAAACTGTCAAGGAAATTTCTGAAGAGCTGCTGGTCAACTTCAACATGGAAACCTACAGCTACAAGATCTTGGAGGAAAAATAATGAAGTTTGCGGTAATCCAATTCCCGGGCTCCAACTGCGACATCGACCTCTACGAAGCCTTGCACACGGTTTGTGGAGCTGACGTGGCCTACGTTCCTTCCAAGGAAAGCAGCCTGGACGGCTTTGACGCTGTCATGCTGCCAGGTGGCTTCTCATACGGGGACTACCTGAGAGCCGGCGCTATTGCCCGCTTTACCAATATCATGCCCGCTATTGTCGAAATGGCCAAGGCCGGCAAGCCGGTCTTCGGGACCTGCAACGGCTTCCAGATCTTGACCGAAGCTGGCCTTTTGCCAGGCGCTTTGAAGAGAAATGACTCTTTGAAGTTTGTCTGCAAGATGGTTGAATTGGAAGTAGCCAACAACGACACCATCTTTACTTCTGAATACCAAAAGGGTGAGAAGATCAACCTGCCGATCGCGCACGCTGACGGCTCCTTCTACGCCGACCCGGAAACCTTGCAGAAGATCGAAGACAATGGCCAGGTCGTTTTCCGCTATTCAAAGGAAAACCCGAACGGCTCTTTGAACAATATTGCCGGGATCACCAACGAAAGAGGCAATGTCTTAGGGATGATGCCTCACCCGGAACGGGCAGTCGAAGCCCTCTTGGGCAACACCGACGGTTTGCGCCTGTTTAAGTCAATTTTGGACCACGCGGAGGTAAAAGCGTAATGATGCAGGAAATGACTCCAGAAGAAATCAAAGAAAAGAAGCCTTATCTCGATTGGAGCTTGTCTGAAGAAGAATACGACTACATCTGTGACAAGCTTTTGCACCGCCTGCCAAACTACACTGAAACCGGCCTTTTCTCAGCCATGTGGAGCGAACACTGCTCATACAAGAAGTCTAAGCCGGTTCTCCGTCTTTTCCCAACCAAGGGTCCCCGCATTTTGCAAGGGCCTGGTGAAGGGGCAGGGGTTGTTGACATCGGTGACGGCCAAGCTGTCGTTTTCAAGGCTGAAAGCCACAACCACCCAACTGCTGTTGAACCTTACCAAGGGGCAGCTACTGGTGTCGGCGGGATCCTGCGTGACGTCTTCAGCATGGGGGCCCGGCCAGTTGCTACTTTGGACTCTCTGCACTTTGGTGAATTAGATGACGCCCACACCCGCTGGCTTTTAAACGAAACTGTCGCCGGCATCGGTGGCTACGGCAACTGCATGGGGATCCCAACTGTTGGCGGCGAACTCACTTTTGACGACATCTACAAGGGCAACCCAGTCATGAACGCCATGAGCGTCGGCCTTTTGGACGTTAAGGACATGCAAAAGGGCCTGGCCCAAGGTGAAGGCAATGCCGTAATGTACGTCGGGGCCAAGACTGGCCGTGACGGGATCCACGGGGCAACCTTTGCTTCTCACTCCTTTGACTCAGAACACGAAAGCCAACGCTCAGCTGTCCAAGTTGGTGACCCCTTCATGGAAAAGCTGCTGCTTGAAGCCTGCCTGGAATTGACCCAAAAGCACGCTGACTGGCTGGTCGGCATCCAGGACATGGGGGCAGCCGGGATCGTTTCCTCAAGTTCAGAAATGGCTTCAGAAGGCAAGTCCGGCATGGAACTGAACCTGGACCTGGTACCGCAAAGAGAAAGCGGGATGTCAGCCTACGAAATCATGCTGAGTGAATCCCAGGAAAGAATGCTGCTTTGCGTTAAGAAGGGCCACGAAGAAGACGTCAAGAAGATTTTTGACTTCTACGACCTTGACGCCGTTGTTATCGGCCGGATTACCAGCGGTCACAACTACGTTTTGCGCCACCATGGCGAAGTTGTCTGCGATATCCCGGTAACCAGTCTGACTGAAGACGTCTTGGAAGAACCAAGCGAAGAAAAGCAGCCGCAGCACATGATCGATGACGCGGCTAAGCCGGCCTGGGAACCTGAGATTACGGATTTGGCAAAGACCTACAAGCAGATGCTGGCCCAGCCAACCATCGCTTCTAAGGGAATGTTCACCCAGACCTACGACTCCATGGTCAGAACCAGCACGGTTGTCGGGCCTGGTGAAGACAGCGGTGTTTTGAGGGTTCGCGGCACCCACAAGGGGATTGCCATGACCACTGACGGCAACGGCCGTTTCATCTACCTGGACCCGGAAATCGGGGGCAAGCGGGCCGTTGTTGAAGCAGCTGGCAACATCATCGCCAGCGGGGCAGAACCTCTGGCCATCACTGACTGCTTGAACTTCGGTAACCCGAATGAACCAGAAGTCTTCTGGGAACTCCACCACTCAGTCATGGGGATTGCCAAGGCCTGCGAAGTCTTAGAAACTCCAGTTGTTTCCGGTAACGTTTCCCTTTACAACGAAACTGACGGCAAGTCCATCTACCCAACCCCAATGGTCGGCATGGTTGGTCTGGTCAAGAACCTGGACCACCTGGTCAGAGACAGCTTCCAAGAAGAAGGCGACGACCTTTACTTGGTCGGCCAAACCGGGGCGGACTACGCCGGCTCAGAACTGCAAAAGATGCTGACCGGGGAAATCTCCGGGTCCTTGAACGATTTGGACTTAGACCACATTAAGGACTACCAGAAGCGCCTCTTGGCCCAAATGGAAGCCGGCCACGTGGCCAGCGCCCACGACTTAAGCGAAGGCGGCCTGGCTGTCAGTCTGGCTGAAAGCAGCTTTGGCCACGGGATCGGGGCAGAAGTTGCCTGCGACTTGACCAGTGCCGAACTCTTCAGCGAAACTCCAGGCCGCTTCCTGGTCAGCGTGCCAAGCGAATACTCAGCTGAATTTGCTGCAGCTTTGGCAGCTGACGCGGTCAAGATCGGTCAAACGGCTGGCGATAGCCTGAAGCTGACCTTGAAGGACCAAGCAGCCGACTTGCCGGTAGCGGAATTGAAGCAAATTTGGGAGGAAGCCCTGCCATGCCTTATGAAATCAAAGGATTAAATGAAGAATGCGGCGTTTTCGGGATCTACAATGTCCCTGACGCGGCCAACGTGACCTACTTTGGTCTCCATGCCCTCCAGCACCGGGGCCAGCAGGGGGCCGGGATCGTGGCTAGCGATGGCCAGAAGCTCCGCCAGTTCCGTGACCGGGGTCTCTTGTCAGAAGTCTTCTCCAACCCGGCTGACCTGGACTTTTTAAAAGGGAACATGGCTATCGGCCACGTCCGCTACGGTACTGCCGGTTCAGACTCCCTGGCCAATGTCCAGCCCTTCCTCTTCCACTTCCAGGACGGGGAAATCGCCCTTTGCCACAACGGGAACTTGACCAATGCCAAGACGCTGAAAAAGCGCCTGGAAGATTCCGGGTCAGTCTTTCAGTCAAGCTCTGACACGGAAGTCTTGATCCACTTGATCCGCCGCAAGGTCCGTATGCCTTTTATCGAAGCCTTGAAGGCCAGCTTGAACGAAGTCAAAGGGGGCTTTGCCGTCCTCTTGATGACCAATGACACCCTCTATGCCGCCCTTGACTCTAACGGCTTCCGGCCCCTGGTTTTAGGGCAAATGGACAACGGCAGCTATGTCGTAGCCAGCGAATCCTGCGCCCTTGACGCGGTACACGCCAAGCTGGTCCGGGATGTGCAGCCAGGTGAACTCATCACCATCAACAAAGACGGGATCAATATTGACCACTACACGACTGAAACCCAGCTGGCCGTCTGCTCAATGGAATACATCTACTTTGCCCGGCCAGACTCCATTATCCACGGGGTTAACATCCACACCGCCAGAAAGCGGATGGGGATACTGCTGGCTAAGGAACAGCCAGCTCCAGAAGAAGCGGACATGGTTATTGGGGTGCCAAACTCTTCACTTTCAGCCGCGACTGGTTATGCTGAAGCAGCTGGCCTGCCTTATGAAATGGGCTTGATCAAGAACCAATATATTGCCCGGACCTTCATCCAGCCGACCCAGGCTCTGCGTGAGCAGGGGGTTAAAATGAAGCTTGCTCCTGTCCGCGGGGTGGTCAGCGGCAAAAATATCGTGGTCGTTGACGATTCAATCGTCCGCGGGACGACTTCCCGGCATATCGTGCAGATGCTGAAAGAAGCCGGGGCCAAGTCCGTCCACATGCGGATTGCTTCTCCGCCTTTCAAATACCCGCACTTCTACGGGATTGATATTTCTGAAAGAAAAGACTTGATGGCGGCCAAGTACAGCGTCAGCGACATGTGCAAGCTGATCGGGGCCGACAGCCTGGGCTTTTTGAGCATTCCAAGCCTGATCAAGGCAGTCGACATGCCAGATACCGGTGACGCGCCAAACGGGGGCCTTACGGTTGCTTACTTTGACGGCAAGTACCCGACTCCTTTGTACGACTACGAAGAACAAATCAAGGAACCGCTGAATGTGGAACCGGTTGAAGAAATTTTAAAGAAGCAAAACAGAGGTGAATGATCGTGAATCGCTATAAGGATGCAGGCGTTGACGTTAATGCTGGCTATGAACTGGTGCGCCGGATCAAGGGGGCGGTAGCCTCAACCAAGCGGCCAGGCTACGTGGGCAATATTGGCGGCTTTGGCGGTCTGTTTGACCTTGATTCCCTGGGCTATGACCACCCGGTCCTGGTTTCCGGGACTGACGGGGTCGGCACCAAGCTGATGATCGCCCAAAAGATGGACAAGAATGACACCGTTGGGATCGATGTAGTGGCCATGTGCGTTAACGACGTCCTGGCTCAAGGGGCTGAACCGCTCTTTTTCCTGGACTACATTGCCTGCGGGCACAACGATCCAGCCCTCCTGGCTTCAGTTGTCCAAGGCGTGGCTGAAGGCTGCAAGCAGGCTGGGGCCAGCTTGATCGGCGGGGAAACCGCAGAAATGCCTGACATGTACGCCCCAGACGAATACGATCTGGCCGGCTTTACAGTTGGGGTAGCGGAAAAAGACCGCCTTTTGTCAGTTGACACTCCGCAAGCTGGTGACGTTCTCTTGGGCCTGGCTTCAAGTGGGGTCCACTCCAATGGCTTTTCATTGGTCCGCAAGATCCTCTTTAAGGACCATGATGTCAAGCTGACTGACAAGCCAGCTGAACTGAAGGGCAAGAGCGTGGGTGAAAGCCTGCTGGCTCCAACCAGAATCTACATCAAGTCTGTCCTGCCCTTGATCAAGCAAGGGCTGGTTCACGGCGTGGCCCACATTACCGGGGGCGGCCTCATCGAAAACGTGCCGCGGATGTTCAATGACGGCTTGCGGGCAGAAATTGCCGCTGGCAGCTGGGAAGTCCCGGACATCTTCAACTACCTCAAGCAAGTCGGCAATTTGTCAGATGATGACTGCTGGCAGACCTTCAACATGGGTTTGGGGATGATCCTGGCAGTACCGGCTGACAAGAAAGAAGAAGCCAAGCAGCTGCTTTTGGCAAGTGGCGAAAAGGTCTTTGAAGTTGGCCACTTGAGTGAGAGAACTGACGGCGAGAAGATCATTATTAAATAGGTAGAATAATGAAAGTAGCAATTTTTGCATCCGGCAACGGAACTAACTATGAAGTTCTGGCCGAACATTTTCAAAAGGGCGACCTACCCGGCGACCTTGCCCTGCTCTTTTGTGACCACCCGGACGCTCCGGTGATCAAGCGGGCAGAAAAATTCCACACACCGGTAGTGACTTTTACGGTCAAGTCCTGCGGCGGCAAGCAAAAGTACGAAGAAAAGATCCTTCAAGTCTTAAAGGACTACCAAATCGACTTTATTGCCCTGGCTGGCTACATGCGGGTGATCGGGCCAACGATTTTGAGCGAATATGAAGGCAGAATCGTCAACCTTCACCCGGCTTATTTGCCGGCTTACCCAGGCCTGCACTCAATTGAACGGGCCTTTGCCGACCACCCGGCTGAAACCGGGGTAACGGTTCACTATATCGACTCTGGCCTGGACTCTGGTCCGGCCATTGCCCAAAAGCACGTGCCGATCTATGACGACGACACGGTTGATACTCTGGAAGCAAGAATTCACGAATGTGAACACCACCTGTATCCGGAAGCCTTGAGAACAGCTTTGCTGAAATTTGATGAGGAGAACAAATAAATGAAGTGTGCACTTGTAAGTGTTTCAGACAAGACCAACTTGGTTCCTTTCGTCAAGGGCCTGGTGGCCAATGATTACGAAATCGTGTCAACTGGCGGTACCAAGCGCGTTTTGGATGAAGCCGGCATCCCAACTATTTCAGTTGAAGATGTGACTGGCTTTCCGGAAATTCTTGACGGCCGGGTCAAGACCTTGAACCCCTACATCCATGGCGGCCTCCTGGCCCGGCGGGAATTGCCGGAACACGTGGCAACTTTGAAGGAACACAAGATTACGCCAATCGACTTGGTTTGCGTTAACCTCTACCCATTCAAGCAGACCATTGAAAAGCCTGACGTGACCCTGGCTGAAGCTATCGAAAACATTGACATCGGTGGCCCAAGCATGGTGCGGTCAGCTTCCAAGAACTACCGCGATGTAACGATCGTGGTTGACCAGGCTGACTACGACCAGGTTTTGGCTGAAATTGAAAAAGACGGCTCTACCAGCCTGGAGACCAGGGCCCGCTTAGCGGCTAAGGCCTTCCGCCTGACTGCTTCATATGATGCCTTGATTTCCCAATACCTGACTGAAAAGGCCGGCGAAACTGCTCCGGAAAAGCTGACTTTAACTTACGACTTAAAGGAAGCCATGCGCTACGGGGAAAACAGCCACCAAAAGGCCTGGCTCTATGAAGATGCCCTGCCAAAGGCCTTCTCAGTTTTGCAGGCTGAACAATTAAACGGCAAGCAGCTGTCTTACAACAATATCAAGGATGCTGACGAAGCCTTGAGATGCGTCCGCGAATTCAGCAAGCCAACTGCCGTGGCCATGAAGCATATGAACCCATGCGGGATCGGCCAGGGGAATACTTTAGAAGAAGCCTGGGACCGGGCTTACGCTGCTGACCCTGTATCAATTTTTGGCGGGGTAATTGCCTTGAACCGTAAGGTTGACCTGGCAACTGCTGAAAAGATGCACAAGATCTTCCTGGAAATCATCATCGCACCAGACTACGATGATGATGCTTTGGCAGCCTTGAAGGCCAAGAAGAAGAACCTCCGGATCCTTAAGCTGGACTTCAGCAAGAAGGACGAAGCAACCAGCAAGGAAACTGTATCCGTCATGGGCGGTTTGCTGGTGCAAGACCAGGATGTTCTGGACGAAGACTTCGCTGACTGGGAATGCGTAACTGAAGCCAAGCCAACGCAAGAGCAGCTGGAAAGTCTCCTCTTTGCCTGGAAGGCAGTCAAGCACACCAAGTCCAACGCGATCGTTGTCGCTAACAATGAACGCACCCTGGGTGTTGGGGCCGGCCAGCCAAACCGGATCGACTCTGAAAAGATTGCCATCGACCACGCGGCAGAAGCCCTGGACGACCGGGCAGTCATCGCCAGCGATGCCTTCTTCCCGTTCAGCGACTGCGTTGAATACGCCGGTAAGCACGGCATCAAGGCCATCGTACAGCCAGGCGGGTCTGTTCGTGACCAAGAATCCATCGACATGGCCAACAAGTACGGCATTGCCATGGTCTTCACTGGCGTCCGTCACTTTAGACACTAAAAGGGCTGATAAAAAAATGAAAGACAAGCTGAAAATTTTAGTAGTTGGTTCTGGCGGCCGGGAATTCGCCGTCGCCCGCGCTTTGAAGAAGAGCCCGCACGTTGCAGAAGTCTTCTGCGCGCCGGGCAACTCCGGCATGGCCGCGATCGGCGTTAAAGCTACCGGTATTGCAGAAGACGACTTCAAGGCCTTGAAGGACTTTGCTATTAAGGAAGACATTGCCTGGACCTTTGTGGGTCCGGAAGATGCCTTGGTAGCCGGGATTGTTGACTACTTCCATGCTTTTGACTTGAAGATCTTCGGGCCTAATGCCAGAGCAGCCCAATTGGAAGGGTCAAAAGACTATGCTCTGCAGTTCATGGAAAAGTACCAGGTGCCGCACCCGCGTTATGAAACCTTCCAGAGTGCAGAAACTGCCATTAGTGCCTTGCCAGACTTTGGCTTGCCAGTCGTTTTGAAAGAAGACGGCCTGGCCGGCGGGAAAGGCGTGATCATCGCTGAAGACCAGGAAACGGCGGAAAGTACTTTGACCGAAATGTTTGCCAAGGGGCAAAAGCAGGTAGTTCTTGAAGAATTTCTGACTGGCCCGGAATACTCCGTCTTTGCCGTTATGCAGGGGGGCAATTACCGCCTCCTGCCTCTGGCTCAGGACCACAAGCGGGCCTATGACGGCGACAAGGGGCCGAACACCGGCGGGATGGGGTCATACAGCCCGGTTCCGCAATTGAGCCAGGCTGAATACCAGGAAATCGTTGACCAGTTGGTTGAACCGACGGCCAAGGGTCTGCTGGCTGGCGGCTATGACTACCACGGCGTTTTGTACCTGGGCCTCATGATGACTAAGCAGGGGCCGAAAATGATCGAATACAATGTTCGCCTGGGTGACCCGGAAACGGAAGTTGTTTTGCCGCGCTTGAAGAGCGACTTTGCGGAACTGGTTGCTGCCTGCGTAAATGATGAGGAAATGCCAGCCGTTGAAGAAAAGGATGAGGCAGTCCTTGGCGTCATTTTGGCCGCTGAAGGCTATCCGAAGAAGCCACTTAAGGGGCAAAAACTGGGCCAATTGCCAGCTGAAGATGGCATTTTCATTGACTGTGCCAACGTAACCGGCCCGGCTGCTGATTTGGCCGGCAGCGGCGGCCGGATCTTGATGGTCCGGGCTGAGGCAGCTGACTTAAAAGAAGCCCAAGAACACGTTTATGCCTACCTGGCCAAGCTGGATATCCCGCAGACATTCTACCGGCGTGATATCGGCTACCGGGCAACCGGCAAGCGCTTTTAAAGCTGGAAAAAGGAGCTGGGCGCTTACCTCCGAAAGGACAAGGACGGGGTGGAAAAGGACATGGAAGCCATGTTCAAACGCTTCCCGATCTTGAAGGAACGGCAAAAACAAGACGCCGCAACTCTTTCCGGCGGGGAACAGCAGATGCTGGCCATGGCCCGGGCCTTGATGGCGCGGCCGAAGCTGCTCTTGCTGGATGAACCATCCATGGGTTTGGCGCCAATCTACATCCAGGAAATTTTTGACATTATTAAAAGCATTAACAAGGAAGGCATGACTGTCCTCTTGATTGAACAAAACGCCTGGCAGGCCCTCAGCATTGCCAACCAGGGCTACGTTTTGGCCTCAGGCGAAGTTAAGATGACCGGCAGCGGGCAGGACCTGCTCAACGACCCGGCCGTGCAAAAGGCCTACCTTGGTGGTTAAAAAGAATAACCTTCGAAAGCGGGAAACTGCTTTCGAAGGTTATTTTTTTCTTCATTTCCTATCTGCTAGGAAAAGGCTGATCCTTCGGGTATAATTAGTTTTAGATTAAGAAAACAGTTAATTTGGAAAATTTGCTGGGGCTTTTGACGCCAAAGACCAAGCTTGTTTGGCTGGAAACCCCGTCCAACCCGATGATGAAGAGCGTAGACATCCAGGCCGTGGCTGATGCTATTCATGACTATAATCCTGATATCCTGGTGGCCGTTGACAATACTTAAAAGTCGCTGACCCAAGGGGCAGACGTGGTCATTCACTCAGCCACCAAGTACCTGGGCGGGCACAACGACATTTTAGGCGGGGTCGTGGTGGTCAAGGATCCGGTTTTGGCCGATTTTTACTTCCAGTACACCATTACGGTTGGCGACACTATGTTCGCCTTTGACAGCTGGCTTTTGAACAGAAGCTTGAAGACTCTTCCTTTAAGAATGCAGCAGCACACGGCCAGCGCGAAAAAGATCGTTTCTTTCCTGGAGCAGGCGCCGCACGTGGAAAAAGTCCTCTACCCGGGCAAGGCGGGGATGATCTCCTTTTATTTGGACAGCGACGAAGAAGTCGACCGGGTTCTCAAGAGCGTCAAGCTGATTACTTTCGCGGAAAGCTTGGGCGGGCCAGAAAGCCTCTTGACCATTCCTTACTACCAGACCCATGACGATGTTGCAGAAGACCAGCGTCTCAGGCTGGGAATTACGCCGCGGCTTTTGCGGCTCTCAGTGGGCCTGGAAAACGCGGACGACTTGATTGCCGACCTGGCCCAGGCCTTGGGGGAATAAAAGCAAAAAAACAAGTTCCAGAAGCCGGAACTTGTTTTTGCTTATTTCCAGGTCTGCTCGTAGACCTCTTCTTTAAAGCCGCAGGTTAAGTGCTGGTCATCAACGACCAGGGGGCGCTTGATCAGCTTGCCATCTTTAGACAAGAGATCAGCGGCTTCCTCTATAGTCATATTTGGCAACTTGTCTTTCAGGCCCATTTGCCGGTAGTGCTGGCCGCTGGTGTTGAAAAAGTAGCGCAGGCCGCGGTCCTGGTACTTGGTCAGCCAGGACAAGAGCAGGTCTTTTTCCGGCGGAGTCTCCACCAGGTCCTGGAAGTCATAGCTGATGCCTTTGTCGTCAAACCACTTCTGGGCCTTCCGGGAAGTGGAGCAGCGCTTGTATCCATAGAATTTTGGCATGTTTTTCCCTCGATTTCTTCCTTACTAAATTATCTCTTTTGAGTTTAACGCAAAAAATGTGGCAAAAACAGGAATTTGCCTGGCAAAAGACTTGAGCAAGGCGGGCAAAGCGTGCTATACTAACAGAGTTGCAATTTGAGTGATACCTCGATTCTGCAACCGCGCAGATAAGGTTGACAAGCCTGCTTTGGGCAGCACCTTTGATGGCGAGTCTAAGTAATTTTATACGGAGGTGTACTAATGTACGCAGTTATTAAGACCGGTGGCAAGCAATACAAGGTTGCCGAAGGCGAAAGTATCTTCGTTGAAAAGCTTGACGTACAAGCTGGCGAAGAAGTTGTTTTTGACCAAGTTATCCTGGTAGCTAATGGTGACGACGTTAAGGTTGGTACTCCATTAGTTGAAGGTGCTAAGGTAGTTGCTAGTGTTGACAAGCAAGGCAAGGAAAAGAAGGTTGTAACTTTCAAGTACAAGCCAAAGAAGCACTCACATTCTAAGTACGGTCACCGTCAACCTTACACCAAGGTTACTGTTAAGAGCATCGAAGCTTAGTAAGAGGTGAACACTATGATGATGAACATTCTTTCAAACGCAAAGTTACTCGCCCACCACAAGGGTGGTGGTTCAACTACCAACGGTCGTAACTCAGCTGGTCGTCGTTTGGGCGCAAAGCGTGCCGACGGTCAAGAAGTACACGCTGGCTCAATCATCTACCGTCAACGTGGTACTAAGATCCACCCAGGCAAGAACGTTGGCCGCGGTGGCGACGACACTTTGTTCGCACTGACTAACGGTGTTGTTAAGTTCGAACGTCTTGGCAAGTACAAGAAGCAAGTTTCTGTTTTGCCAGTAGAAGACGCTGAATAATCAAGCCGGCAAAGGAGCAGACAGCCCAGCTGCCTGCTTTTTTCTTGCCCTTTTTCCGGGGAAAGCATGTTTAAGCCCTTGATCTTTTGTATAATAAAAGCATCATGAATAAAAGCTTAAAAGCTGCAGAAAAGGATGGTGCTTATGAGCAAGAACAATGAATTGTTAAGTCTGTTGACCAGACGGATCAAGGAAACTGCTGACTTGATCAAGGACAAGGACGCGGATGCCCTCTTGGTTTTCAACCGGGCAAACTACCGCTATCTGACTAATTTTACCGGTGAAGAAGCCCAGCTGATCATTACCAAAAACGGCGACCGGGTGCTTCTGTCAGACTCCCGCTTTGCCCCGCAAATTGAAGCCCAGGCAGTGGGTAAACTGAAGGTAGTCATGAAGCATGGCCACGAAGCGGCCGAAATCGCGGCAGAAGTCAAGAAGCTGGGGGTCAAGAAACTCTTAGTCGAAGCAGAATTTGTTTCTGCTTATGAATATGACGCGATCAAATCCCAGCTGCCAGATGTTGACCTGGTGATGGCTGCTGAAATCGTTGAACGGGTCCGCAATGTCAAGGATGACCTGGAACTGGCCACTCTTAAAAAGGCTGTTGAAATCTCAGAAAGAGCCTTTGAAGAAGTTCTGCCAATGCTTAAGCCAGGTGCCAAGGAAAGAGACGTGGGCGCCAAGCTCGACTACCTCTTCAAGCTCTACGGCGGCGACGGCCCGGGCTATGACTCAATTATCGCTTCTGGTCCCCGTTCTTCCTGGGCCCACGGGGTGGCCAGCGACCGCTTGATGCAAGAGCACGAACTGGTCGTAATTGACGCGGCCGCTTCATATAACGGCTACACCGCCGACATTACCAGAACCTACGCTTTGGGCAGCGTGGAAGACGAACTGGAAAAGATCTACAAGATCGTTCTGGAAGCACAAAAGCGGGGGATTGCCGCCGCTGTTGCCGGGGCAACTGGCAAGGACGTTGACCAGGCAGCCCGGGGCTACATCAATGACGCCGGCTACGGGCAATACTTCGGCCATGGGATTGGCCACGGGATCGGCCTGGAAATCCATGAAATGTGTCAGCCGGAATTTTTGTTCAGCCAGACGACCCTGGAAAACGGGATCGTGCACACGGTTGAACCAGGCATCTACCTGCCGCAAGGCGGGGTCCGGATCGAAGATGATATTCTGGTTAATGGCGACACTCCGGAAGTTTTGTCCACTTTGCCAAAGGACGAACTCATTCACCTGTAAGATTATTTTTATGGTAAAATTTAGTGTTTATTGGTACAATTTAAGATGTAGAAATGGGGGATTTACCAGATGACAATGATTTCTGTTAACGAATTCAAGAACGGCCTCACGATCGAATACAGCAACGACCTGTGGCGTATCGTTGAATTCCAGCACGTTAAGCCAGGTAAGGGCAGTGCCTTCGTTCGTTCAAAGCTGAAGAGCTTGCGGACTGGCGCCGTTCAAGAATACACTTTCCGTTCAACTGCCAAGGTTGAAACGGCTGACATTCAAACCCGGCAAATGCAATACCTTTACAACGACGGTTCGAGCTATGTCTTCATGGACACGGCAACTTACGAGCAATTGGAAGTGCCGAACGCTCAGATCGACCAGGAAGCCAAGTACTTGAAGGAAAACATGATTGTGAACATTATTTCCCACAATGGTGAAACCTTGGGTCTGGACCTGCCAAACACGGTTGACCTGGAAGTCGTTGAAACCGAACCAGGCATCCGCGGCGATACCTCATCAGGTGGTGGTAAGCCAGCTACGATGGAAACCGGTTTGGTTGTCACTGTGCCATTCTTTATCAATGTTGGTGACGTGCTGACGATCAATACTAGTGACGGTTCATACGTATCACGTTCTAAGTAGTAATTTTCGAGGTGGAAAAATGGCTGATAATTCAACAATCGTTTTAAGCGGCAATGATGAGGGCGATCAAATCAAGATCGACCTGCAGGTACTCGAAGTCATTCTGGGCATTTCAGCTCAGAAGGTCGACGGTGTTGCCGGGATGCGCGGTGGCTTGAAGTCAGGCTTGAGCCGTGTCTTTGGCCGCGAGGATCGGGGCAAGGGAGTTGCCGTCTCAGTTGATGAAGACGGCGAACTGACGGCTGACGTTTACGTATATCTCAAGTACGGCGTCAACGTGCCAGCTGTTGCGGGCAAGATTCAAGAAGCTCTGAAGCAGCAGCTGACTCAGATGACGGATATGAATTTGAAGTCCATTGATGTTCATGTCGTTGGTCTCGTCTTCCCTGAAGATGAAAAGAACTTTGAAGATGCTGATCAACCATTATTCCCCGATCAAGAAGAAGATAAGTAATGAATCAACACGATAGTCGAAGAATTGCACTGCAAGCCATTTATCTGTACAACCAGGATCCCAGCGTGACGGCCAGTGAATTGGAAAACAATGTCAAGTCCGCTTTGGACTTGGATACTTTGCCGGCCTACAGCCAGGAACTGGTCAGCGGCGTGATCGACAAGCAGGCTGAACTGCGTGACAAGCTTTCCGCCAACTTGAAGCAAGGCTGGCGCTTGGAGCGGCTGAGCAAGACCAGCTTGGCGATTTTGGAAGTAGCCCTGTATGAAATGCTGTACAGCCCGGTTATTGAAGACCGGTCAGCCATCAACGAGGCTTTGAACTTGTGTGACGAGTTTGATGATCCGAAGTCAAAGGCCTTCATCAATGGCATATTGGCAAACTTTGTGCAAGAATAATCTTTAAGCCGGCATTTCGCCGGCTTTTTTTCTTAAGGAGGCAGTTTTGGGAGAAATTTTAGACGGGAAGAAGCTGGCCCGGGAATTAGGGGAAAAGTTAGGCAGTGAAGTGGCTTCCTTAAAAGAGCATGGGGTCAGTCCCAAGCTCTGCGTCATCAATATTGGCGATGATCCGGCCAGCAAGGTCTATGTCGCCTCCAAGAAGCGGAAGGCTGAGAAGCTGGGCATCAAGCAGGTAGTTTATCAATTGCCGGCTGATGAAAGCGAAGAGGATGTCTTAAAGTTGATCGACAGCTTGAACGCGGACCCGGAAGTTTCCAGCCTGATGGTCCAGTTACCGGTTCCCCCGCAGATTAATGCTGACCGGGTCATTGAAAGGATCGATCCGGAGAAGGACGTTGACTGCCTGACTCCGGCCAATATCGGCCGCCTCTGGCAGGGCAAGCACTTTGTCGAACCAGCTACGGCTGCCGGCATCATTGCCCTTTTGGACCACTACCAAATTGACTTGACTGGCAAGAACGCCGTGATTGTCGGCCGGTCAAACATTGTCGGCAAGCCCCTGGCTGCCTTGATGCTGGAAAGAAACGCTTCTGTCTCAATCCTGCACTCCCGCAGCCGGAACTTGGCTGACTTGACCAAGCAGGCCGACATCCTGGTCTGCGCGGTCGGCAAGGCGGAAATGATCAAGGCGGACATGGTTAAAAAAGGGGCGGTCGTGATTGATGTAGGCATCAACCGGGTGGACGGCTACCTGGTCGGTGACGTTGATTTTGCCCCCGTTAAAGAAAAGGCCAGCTGGATCACGCCTGTGCCTGGCGGGGTTGGCCCTTTGACGGTAGAGTTTTTAATGGAAGAAGTCATCAAATTGACGAGGAGACAGCATGGACTCGACTAATGGGACGGACGAAAAGTACTTGACTGTCAGTGAATTAAATTGGTATGTTAAGCAGAAATTTGACCGGGATCCCTACCTGCGGCAAATTTTTCTCCAAGGGGAATTGTCGAATTTCCGCTTCCGGAGAGGTGGTCACCAGTACTTTTCTTTAAAAGACGACAAGTCTAAAATCAATGTGGTGATGTTCCGCGGAGACTTTGACAAGGTTAAGTTCGAGCCGGAAGAAGGGATGAAGGTCTACGTGACCGGCCGCTTGTCAACTTATGAAGCCCAGGGCAGCTACCAGTTTTATGCCAAAAGCATGGAACCGGCCGGCCTTGGTGCCTTGTATGAACGCTTTAGGCAGCTGCAGGAGAAGCTGGCTAAAGAAGGCCTCTTTGCCCAAGAGCATAAGCGCCCTCTGCCCCTTTTTCCAGATAAGATCGCTGTTGTGACTTCAGCCTCCGGGGCGGTCATCCACGACATCATGGTAACGGCTAACCGCCGCTTCCCGCACGCTGAAATTGACCTTTTCCCAGCCCAGGTGCAAGGGGAAAGCGCAGCTGGCAGCTTGGTTTCTGCTATGCAGCAGATCCAAGCCCGGGCAGATGAATATGACGTGCTCATTATCGGCCGGGGGGGCGGATCTTTAGAAGACCTGTGGCCTTTTAACGAAGAAGAAGTGGTCCGCCAGGTTTATGCCATGAAGATGCCGGTGATTTCATCAGTTGGTCACGAAACAGATACCACCCTCTGTGACCTGGCAGCTGACTGCCGGGCGGCTACGCCAACGGCAGCCGCTGAAATGGCGACGCCGGCCCTGACCCTGGTCCTGGCTGAAATTGGCCAGCTGCAGACCCGGCTTTTGACCGACATCCGGGCCGTGATCCAGGTCCGGGCCCAGGCCCTGGCCCAGCTGGAGAATTCTTTTATCATGAAAGAGCCCCAGCGCCTCTATGAGCAGAAGATGCAGCAGGTCGACCAATTGTCCCAGCAGCTGAGCCGGATGATGGAAGTAATTGTCAAAGACCAGGGGCAAAAGCTCAGCCTTTTGACCCAGCGCCTCCAGCACCAGGCCCCAGACCGGAGAATCAAGCAGCTTAAGCAGGAAAACAGCTACCTGGCCAAGAGCCTGGAAATGGGGATCAAGCGGATTCTGGAACAAAAGCAGGCTGCCTGCCGGCAGGCCGTCCAGCAGCTGGACGACTACAGTCCTTTAAAGACCCTGGCCCGGGGCTACAGCTACACGACTGACGCGAGCGGCAACGTGGTCAAGTCAGTTCAGCAATTGGCTCCAGGCGACCAGGTTCGCCTGCACTTAAAGGATGGCCAGGCCATCGGCCGGATTGAAGAGATTAAGGAAGAAAAGAATGACTGAGAAGAACAATTTTGAAAGCCAGCTCAAGGAGCTGCAGGAAATCGTTGGCCAGCTGGAAAATGGCCAGTTGTCACTGGAAGAATCATTGGCCCAGTTCCAGACCGGAGTCAAGCTGAGCCGGGAATTGAAGCAGGAATTGACCAAGGCCGAAAACACCGTGGCCAAGTTGATCGAGTCTGATGGCAGCGAGAAGGAACTTGATCCAACCGATGCTTCAGCACCAAAGGAATAAAGCCATGACAATTTTTAAAGAATTTCAAGCTAAGTACACGCCAATCATCAATGATTTTTTAGAAGGACAATTGGCAAAAGAAAGCGATGACCCCCGTTTTGCTGAAATCATGGCTTATTCAGTTATGGCTGGGGGCAAGCGCCTGCGGCCTTTGCTCTTTTTGGCAACTTTAGACGCCTTGGGCGTTGAGATCACCGAAAAAGAAGTCCAGGCCGCCTGCGGGATTGAACTGATCCATACCTATTCTTTGATCCACGATGACCTGCCGGCCATGGACAATGACGATTACCGGCGGGGGGAATTGACCAGCCACAAGAAATGGGGCGAAGCTGAAGCTATTTTGGCCGGGGATGCTCTCCAGCCTTTAGGTATCCAGTGGATCGCCCAGGCTGAACATAACTGGAAGCTGGTCGAGATCATTACTGAAGCTGTGGGTCCAAAGGGGATGGTGGCTGGCCAATATCTGGACATCGACACCACCAACAATGAAGACAGCAGTGAAGAAGTGATTGACCACATGGAATGGCTGAAGACCGGCTGCTTGATTTTGGCCAGCGTTCAGATGGCCACGGCATTAGCTGCTTGCCCTGACCAGCAGGCCCAAAAGTACCTGGCCTTCGCCAAGCACTTTGGTCGCTCTTACCAGCTCTATGACGACCTTGTAGACATCGTTGAAAGCCAGGAAGAAGCGGGCAAGGCGACCCATAAGGACCAGGAAGTGGGCAAGAACAACAGCTTGACCATGCTGGGGGCAGAGGCAACCAGAAATGAACTCAAGCAGCTGATTGAAAAGGGCAAGGCTGACCTGGCCGGGGAAAAGGCAGAAGTTTTGCTGGGCTTTTTGGATTTGTATCAGAAGGTACTGTAATGGCAAGTAAAGAACGCGCGGACGTATTATTGGCCGCCAAGGGAATTTTTAACTCCAGGACTCAGGCCCAAAGAGCCATCATGGCGGGTCTTGTAACTGACCACAACCACCAGCGGATCGATAAGGCCGGGGAGAAGTTTCCCGTTGACGAGGAATTTTTCATTAAAAAGGATAAGCTCAAGTATGTTTCCCGGGGCGGTTTCAAATTGGAAAAGGCGGTCAAGGTCTGGAACATTGACTTAAAAGACAAGGTCTGCCTGGATATCGGGGCTTCAACTGGTGGCTTTACCGACGTGGCCCTGCAAAATGGGGCCAAGCTGGTCTATGCCTTGGACGTGGGCTATAACCAACTGGCCTGGCAGCTGCGGGATGACCCCCGGGTGGTGGTGATGGAGCGGCAGAACTTCCGCTACTCGGTTCCCGCCGACTTTACCGAAGGCCTGCCGGACTTCGCCATGACCGACGTGTCGTTTATCTCCCTGGACTTGATCATGCCGCCGATGTATGAAATCTTAAAAGACCAGGGGGATGCCGTCTGCTTGATCAAGCCTCAGTTTGAGGCCGGTCCGGAAAATGTCGGCAAGCACGGGATCGTCCGGGACCACGCGGTTCACCAGGCAGTGATCGAGCACACTATGGCCAAGGCCCTGGAAATTGGCTTTTCCATTTTGGGCGTTGACTATTCACCAATCAAGGGCGGCAAGGGGAATATTGAATTTTTGCTTCACTTGAAGAAGGACCAGGCAAATCCAGGGCAGAATCTCTGGTCCGGCTCAGTCAGCGAGCTGGTTGACCGGGCTGCCCAGGGTCTGTAGAAAGGATGCTGTGGGACGCTTATGCTTGTCGAATTGGATATCCAGAATTTCGCTATCATTAAGAGTCTGAAAATCAAGTTTCAGCCGCAAATGACAGTCCTGATCGGGGAAACCGGGGCCGGCAAGTCCATCTTGATCGATGCTTTGTCACTTTTGCTGGGCCACCGGGCCCAAAAAGAAATGGTCCGGTCTGGCCAGAGCAAGGCAGTGGTGACGGGCCTTTTTACCCTGCAAGATGAGGAAATGCGGGAAGTTGAACAAATCGCGGCTGACTACGGCCTGCCGATGGACGGTGATGACCTGATCATCAGCCGGGAGATTTCCAGCAAGGGCCGGAACGTCATCCGGATCAACGGGCAACTGACCACCATCACCGCTTTGGCAAAAATTGGTGAGTACCTGGTCGACATCCATGGCCAAAACGACCAGCAGATGCTGATGGACCAAAGCCGGCAGATTGACCTGGTCGATGAATACGCAGGCAAGGACTTCAAGCCCCTTTTAGGCAAGTACCAGGCTGAATACCGGACCTGGCAAAGCCTTAACCAGCGCCTGGAGCACCTGCGCCGGGACAGCCGGGAACTGGCCCAGCGCCAGGACATCCTCCAGTTCCAGGTCGAAGAGTTGACTCAAGCGGATTTGACGGATGAGCAGGAAGACCAGAACTTGGAAGACGAGTTCAACAAGCTGAACAATTACCAGAAGATTGCTGAATCCGCCAACTTCATGATCCAGCTTTTTGACGATGACGAGCATGGCTTAACCAGCCTGCTGGGGGATGCCCAAGGAGCGGCAGAAGATTTGGCCGACCTGGACAAGGACTTCAAGAATGTGGCCCAGTCCATTACTGACGGGGTATATTCGCTGAGCGATGCCCGCTCAGAACTGGGCGACATCATGGACAGCTTGGAATTTGATGAAGAACGCTACCAGTACGTGCAAAACCGCCTGGACCTCTTGAATAACTTGAAGAAGAAGTATGGACCAAGCCTGGCAGACGTTTTTGACTTCTATGCAAAAGTCTCCAAGGAGCTCAGCCAGTTTGAAACTGGTGGCCTTGACGAAGAAGAACTGGTCAAGCAGATAGCTGCTGTTGAAGAAAAAATGTCAGTCATGGCGGCTGACCTCCACCAGGCCAGAGAATCTACCGCCTTGAAGCTGGAAGAAGCGATCAAGCGTGAACTGGCTGACCTGTACATGGACAAAGCCCGTTTCTCCATCCGCTTCGCCAAGACTGATAATTTCACGGTCAAGGGGACTGATGACCTGGCCTTCTACATCGCACCAAACCCAGGCGAAGAGCTGATGCCGCTGGTCAAGATCGTTTCCGGCGGGGAACAGTCCCGGCTGATCCTGGCCCTAAAGGCTATCTTCTCCCGGGTTGAGCCGGTTGGCACCATGGTCTTTGATGAAATTGACACCGGGGTTTCCGGCCGGGTGGCAGCGGCCATCGGCAAGAAGATGCACGCGATTGCCGGCCAAAAGCAGGTTATCGCCATCACCCACTCCCCGCAGGTAGCGGCCAGCGCCGACCACCGCTTTGCCATCGCCAAGCAGGTTGCAGCCGGTGAGACCTTTACCCAGGTCAAGGAACTTGATGAAGACAGCAGCATCAAGATGATCGCCCAGATGATGGCCGGAGCTAATGTCAGCGAAGCTGCTGAGCAAAACGCGGCCGACCTGATTGCCAGTCAGCAGAAACAAGATTAGAAAATAATTATCAAAAAATAACTCTCTTGCCAGAAGGCAGGAGAGTTTTTTGCATGCGCATGGGAAGAATACGCAATTTCTGCTTTAATTGCAGGTGAAAAGCGTCGACAATGGATAATTGCTGTTTTAATTTAAGTTTAAACATACTCCCAGAAAATATAATGTATTTCTGGACCAGTGTAAAAATCTGCAAGAAAGAGAGGGCGAAAAAATGAGACCGATTAAGAATAAAGCGCCGCTGGCTCTGGCGGCCTTGTCAATGATTATGCTGACGGCTTGCGGCAAATCCAATAGCCAGGCCAGCAAGAAGCAGGAATTTTTCTGGTCGACTTCAGCTGAAATTTCGACCATTGACATATCCAAGGCCAGTGATACTGTCAGCTTTGACCAATTGCGGAACACAATGGAAGCCTTGTACCGGACCGGGAAAAATGGCAAGTTGATGCCGGCCCTGGCCACCAGCAGCACGGTTTCCAAGGACGGCAAGACCTATACCTTTACTTTGCGCAAGTCCAAGTGGAGTGATGGCAGTCCGGTCACGGCCAAGGACTTTGTCTATTCCTGGTGAAGAACGGTCAACCCTAAGACGGCTTCAGAATATGCCTACTTGTTTGACGGCATCAAGAATGCCACGGCTATTACTGCCGGCAAGAAGCCTTTATCCAGCCTGGGCGTGAAAGCAGAAGGCGACTACAAGCTGGTCGTGACTTTGGACCGGCGGATTCCTTACTTCAAGAACTTGATGGCTTTCGCCCTCTTCTTCCCGCAGGCAGAAAAGGCGGTCAAGAAGTACGGGTCCAACTACGGGACGGCTTCAAAGTACATGCTTTATAACTGGCCGTATATGCAAAAGGGCTGGACGGGGTCCAACCTGTCTTGGAAGATGGTCAAGAATAAGTACTATCTCAACTGCTTACTTGATCAGACCGGAAATCAATAATGTCTACAACGACAACCTCGGCGGCTGGCAGTTCAAGTACGCCAGCGTGAAATAACGAAAAGCGTAAGAGAACATAACTGCAAAAAGAGTCTGGAAAAGCCAGGCTCTTTTTTGCTTTAAGGCAGCTCAACTGTTAAAATGTCATTAATGTCAAGCAAGTAAAAAATCTTGTTGTCGGCATCGCGGAAAACGAAGCGGCTGGGTGAAATCCGCTTGGTGATCTTGCCAACCCGCCAGCTGCCGTCATTTAAGGTGACCAGGAGATACTGCCTCTTCAAGAAGGCCAGCTGCAATTTAGCTAAGTTAACTGCCAGGCTGTCGCCGCGGAGGGTGAGCCGGTCTTCGTCATAAGCAAAGAGATAGCGAAAGGCCTTCTTAAGGGGCTGAGCGGCTCGGCTGGCAAAGTTTTGAAATTTGGACATGGTGAATACTCCTTTAAGTAAATCATTTTCGAACGCCTGTTTGTAAGCATATTATACGAACGAACATTCGAAAAAGCAAGCCCCTTTTTTAAAAAAGCTTTTTTCGGCCTTAAGACTTGATCAGAAGGCGCTTATGGTCCAAAATAGAATTACTAGTCAAAAAAGGAGCTATCATGGCAGATAAAGGATTACTGTTGGTTTTGTCCGGCCCGTCCGGGGTGGGCAAGGGAACCGTCAAAAGCGCAATTGTTGAACACAAGGTCTTCCCCTTCGAATACTCAGTCTCAATGACTACCCGCAAGCCCCGTGAAGGCGAAGTGAACGGGAAAGACTACTACTTCGTGACCAGGGAAGAATTCAAGCAGGCGATTGCTGACAATCAGCTGCTGGAATACAACGAATACGTCGGCAACCTTTATGGGACCCCTTTGGGCCCGGTCAAGGAAATGCTGGCTGCCGGCAAGGACGTCTTGCTGGAAATCGATGTCAACGGGGCCAGAACGGTTCGCCAACAAATGCCAGATGGCGTCTTTATTTTCTTGACGCCGCCTGACCTGCACACTTTAAGAGACCGGCTGGAACACCGGGGCACGGAATCCGAAGACGTGATCCGGGGCAGAATTACCCAAGCGCGCAAGGAAATTCTGGTGATGCAGGACTATGATTACGCGGTAGTCAACGACACTGTCGCCAACGCCGTCAACCACATTAAAGCAATCGTTGACGCTGAACACGTCAGCGTCAAGCGCGTGATCGACGATTATCGGAAAATGGTTAAGGAGGACTAAGATGAGAATTACCTATCCATCAATTGACAAGCTGCTAGATGAAGTTGATTCAAGATACTCACTGTCAGTTTTGGCTGCCAAGCGGGCTGGTGAACTGGAAGCCGGCAAGCCGGGCGCTTTGGACACCTACCACAACTTGAAGCCGGTCGGCCAGGCATTGGAAGAAATTGCTGCCGGCAAGATAACGATTGACGCTGACCCTCACGGTGAAGCCAACGAATAATCCTTGAAGAGGAGCGGACCAGAAGCCCGCTCCTCTTTTAGCGTAAAGGAAGGGAGAAGGACTTGATCGCAGAAGTTATTGTCGATGTGGCCGCCCACCAGACTGACCGCGTTTTTGAATACCATATCCCTGATGACCTGGAAGTTGAAATTGGCAGCCGGGTAGTGGTGCCTTTTGGCCGCCGCAAGGTCCAGGGCTTTGTCGTCGCCGTGAAAAAAAGCAGCGACTTTACCGGCCAGTTAAAGGACCTGCTCTTAGTGGTCGATGAAATGCCGCCTTTGACTCCCGAGCTGGTCGCCCTGTCCAGCGACCTGGCCCGGCAGATTTTTGCCTACCGGATCAGTATCCTCAAGACCATGCTACCGGGGGTAATGCGGGCCAATTACCGGAAAATCCTCCTGCCAAACAGCCCGCGGGCAGAGCAAATGCCTCTTTTTGCGGGAGACCCGGTGGATTTGGCCAACTTAGAAGAGCCGCGTCTGATCAAGCTGGTCAAGCAGCTCCTGAATAAGGGGGAGGCCAGGATAGAATACCTGGTTGAAAATAAGGCGAAAAAGAAGCTGGTTTCAGTCTACTATCCGCTTCTGTCGGCCGCTGACTACCAGGAGATTTTTTTAGAAACTAGAAAAACGGCCAGCCAGCAAAGAAAATTGCTGGCTGATTTGGCCGGGGACTTTGCGGCTTATCCTAAAAGCCGGGAAGAATTGACCGGTCTGGGCATCAGTTCAGCAACTTTAAAAACGGCGGTCAGCAAGAAATGGCTGCAGGAAAAAGACCAGGAAAAATACCGTCGGCCAACCAAGCCGGTTGCTCCCAGCCGGCCTTTAGACCTAAATGACGAGCAGGCCGCGGCCTTGAGCCGGGTCAGTCAGGACATCAAGGGCCGGGTCAGCCAGACCTTTCTTTTAGAAGGAGTGACAGGGTCCGGGAAAACCGAAGTCTACCTGCAGGCGATCAGCCAGGCCCTGGCCTTGGGCAGGACAGCCTTGATGCTGGTGCCGGAAATTTCCCTAACCCCCCAGATGGTCAAGCAGGTCCAGGCCCGCTTTGGCCAGCAGGTGGCGGTTTTACACTCGGCCTTGTCGGAAGGTGAGCGCTATGACGAATGGCGCAGGATCCGCCGGGGGCAGGCCCAGGTGGTCGTAGGCGCTAGAAGCGCGGTTTTTGCCCCCTTGGACAATTTAGGCCTCATCATTATCGATGAAGAGCATGAAGGCTCCTACAAGCAGGACAACAATCCCCGCTACCATGCCCGGGACGTGGCAATTTGGCGGTCCCGCTACCACCACTGTCCCTTGATTTTGGGTAGCGCGACGCCGTCTTTGGCCAGCCGGGCCCGGGCCCAAAAGGGGGTCTACCAGCTTTTGCGCTTAAAAAAGCGGGCCAAGAGCCAGCCTTTACCGCGAGTCGACCTGCTTGACTTAAAGCACGTGCAGTTTGCCGGCAGCCAGTTTGACATCTCCTGTCCATTGGCTGAGGCGATTCAAAAGCGGCTGGAGAAAAAAGAGCAGGTAATCCTGCTTTTAAACCGGCGGGGCTTTGCCAACTTCATGCTCTGCCGCAATTGCGGCTTTGTTTTAAAGTGCCCTAACTGTGACTTGTCCTTGACCATGCATAAGGACACTTGGACTATGCAGTGCCACTATTGCGGCTACCAAGAAGCTGTTCCGGAGATTTGTCCCAACTGCCGGGACCGGCAGATCCGCTTTTTGGGGACGGGGACGCAGAAGGTGCAAGAAGAGCTGGCTGAGCTTTTTCCGCAAGCTAAAATCCTCCGCATGGACGTGGACACGACCCGGAGGAAGGGCAGCTATGACAAGATTTTGACCAGTTTTGGCCAAGGAGAAGCCGACATCTTGCTGGGCACGCAGATGATCGCCAAGGGCCTGGACTTCCCTAATGTAACTTTGGTTGGGGTAATCAATGCCGACACTGGTTTATGGCTGCCCGACTACAACGCTTCTGAGCGGACTTTTGAGCTGCTCACGCAAGTAGCTGGCCGGGCAGGGCGGGCCGACAAGGAAGGGCAGGTCATGATCCAGACTTATAATCCGGACCACTACGCTATCCACCTGGCGCAAAAGCAGGACTATGAGCTTTTTTACGCTAAAGAAATGCGGGTCCGCCATGCCAGCGACTACCCGCCTTACTTTTACACGGTCCTGGTCTCCGTTTCAGCCAAAAATGAGCAAAACGCGGCCCGGGAGGCTTTTAAAATCAAACGGCAATTGCAGAGGGAATTGCGGGCGCCGACTATTATCTTAGGGCCGGCTCCGGCAACGATCAGCCGCTTAAAGAGCCAGTATTATTACCAAATACTGGTAAAATATAAAAGAGAAAAACACTTAAATGAGCTCCTGCACCAGATCCAGGACCAGGCCCAGGAAGTGAAAAAGTACGGCTTGACTGTTGAGATCGATTCAGAGCCAGAGAGAATTATGTAAAGGAATAAAAACGTGAATTCAGTAATCTTTTTAGGAACGCCGCAATTCGGCGCTATAGTTTTGGAAGGCCTGATCAAGGCCGGTTATCATATTTTGGCCGTGGTCACCCAGCCGGACAAGAAGGTTGGCCGCAAGCAAAAGGTCGTTTACTCCCCGGTCAAGGAAGTGGCTTTGGCCAACGACTTGCCTTTATACCAGCCAGTCCGCCTGTCCAAGTCAGCTGAACTTGACGAATTGCTGCAGCTTGACGCTGATTTCATCATCACCGCGGCCTTTGGCCAGTTTTTGCCGACCAAATTCCTGAAGTCCGCTAAGATCGCGGCTGTTAACGTGCACGGATCCCTTTTGCCGAAATACCGGGGCGGGGCACCGATCCAGTATGCGGTCAGAAACGGGGATGCGGAAACCGGGGTCACCATCATGGAAATGGTCAAGGAAATGGACGCCGGCGACATGTATGCCCAGGCCAGCCTGCCGATCAGACCAGATGAGACCAGCGGGGAAGTCTTCGAAGAACTGGCTCCGCTTGGCCGGGACCTGCTTTTGGAAACTCTGCCAAAGATTGCCAGTGGCGAAATTGTCAAAAAGCCGCAGGATCCAAGCCAGGTAGTCTTTTCCCCAACCATCAGCAAGGCTGAAGAAAGAATTTCCTTGAAATTGACGGCCAAGGAGGCCAAGGACTTGATCCGGGCCCTCAATCCGGACCCAGGCGCCTACCTGGTCATCAAGGGCCAGCGCTTAAAGGTTTGGAAGGCAGAAGTGGCTGACGACAACACCAGTCTGCCAGCTGGCCACCTTTTGACCAACCAGGACCGCTTTGCTATCAGCTTTGCCGGCAACACGGTCTTGAACCTGCTTGAAGTCCAGCCAAATGGCAAGAAGGCCATGGCCATCAAGGACTTTTTGAATGGGCAGGGGAAGAAGTTTGCAGCAGGAGAAAAGATCGTAGATGAAGACTAACGCCCGCACCGTGGCCCTAGACACCTTGATGAAGGTGATTAACCAGGGCTCATATTCAAATATCAGCTTAAACCACGCGTTAAAGGCGGCTAAGCTGCCGGGTGAAGAGAGCCGGCTGGCCACCAACCTGGTCTATGGGACCATCCAATACCAGCTTTACCTGGAATACCAGCTCAAGGACCTGGTCAAGGCCCGGCTGAGAGAGCCATATATCAAGCCCCTTTTATTGATGTCGGCCTACCAGATCTTCTTTTTAGACAAGGTACCAAACCGGGCAGTCTTAGACGAGGCCAACAAGCTGGCTAAGGCCTATGGCCGGCCAAAATCTAGCGGCTACCGCCTGGTTAACGGGATTTTGCGCTCGCTTTTACGGCGAGGAGAGGTCCTGCCGGAAAAAGACGCGCCAGACTATCTCAGCGTCAAGTGCAGCATGCCCCTTTGGCTGAGCGACTATTTCGTAGCCAACTGGGGCAAGAGCAGGGCAGAAAAAATCATGGCCAGCTTCAACAGCAAGGCGAAAAACGAAATCCGGATTTCGGCTTTGGCTGATGAAAAGCGGGTCGTCCGGGACCTGGACCGGACCCATTTTGCCCCTCAGGAGTCGCCTTTGGCCAGCCGCAGCTATGCCTTAAGCCGGGGCGGGATCGTGATGACCGACTTTTTCAAAGATGGTGAAGTGACGGTGCAAGACGAAGCAGCCAGCCTGGTGGCAGAAGCCTTTGACTTTAAGGGAAATGAGCAGGCCCTTGATGCCTGCAGCGCCCCAGGCGGCAAGACCATTCAAATAGCTGAGCAATTGCCTGACGGGCAAGTGACTGCTCTGGATATCCATGAAAAGAAATTGCGTCTGGTCAAGGAAAATGCCGCCAGAATGCGGGTTGCTGACCGGGTCAAGGTCAAAGCTTTGGACGCGCGGAAGGCAAGGGAGTATTTTTCCGGGCAAGAATTTGATAAGATATTGATAGACGCACCATGTTCCGGTCTGGGACTGCTGCGCCGCAAGCCGGAAATCCGCTACACGAAAACAGCGGAAGACATCAGCCATTTGGCTGAAATCCAACTGGACATTTTGAACGAAGTATCCGGCTTGCTGAAAAAGGGCGGGGAGTTAGTCTACTCCACCTGCTCAATCTCTGTAGAAGAAAACGAAGAAAACGTGCGGAAATTTTTAGCCGCGCATCCAGATTTTGCATTGAAACCATTTGAAACGGCCAAGATCTCCGCGCCCAAGGGGATGCTGAAGATCTTGCCCGACAGCTACAACAGTGATGGATTTTTCATTGCCAAGTTTACGACAAGAGGTTAGTACTTGTGATTAAAACGGCATTTGCTTCAAGTATTGGTAGAGTTAGAGAGAGCAATCAAGACTTCGTGCAGATTTTTCAGAATCGCGTTGGGGTAACCATGGCCATCGTCTGCGATGGGATGGGGGGCCACCAGGGCGGCGACGTTGCTTCCACGATGGCAGTCAGCCACCTGGGCCACAATTTCGCTAACACCGACCTGCACGACAAGAATCTGGCCAGAAAATGGCTGGACGTCCAGCTGCGCTCAGAAAACGAAACGATTCTGAAGGCCGCAGACCGCTTCCCGGACTTGAACGGGATGGGCACGACGATTGTCCTGGCCATGTTCTTTGACCAGGAAGTCTTGATTGCCCACCTGGGTGACTCCCGGGCCTACAGCTACTCTGAAGGGAATTTCCGCCAGATCACTGAAGACCACTCTTTAGTCAATGAACTGGTCAAGATGGGGCAGATCACCAAAGAACAGGCGAAGACCCACCCGCAGAAAAATATCATTACGCAAGCCTTAGGCGTTTCAAGCACTATTGATCCGGAATATAATGAACTTGAAATGAAGACTGATGACGTGCTCCTTCTCTGCACTGACGGCTTGACCAATTCCCTATCGGATCCTTTGATTCAACAGGTTTTGGCGACCAAGGGCCTGAACCTGCAGGAGAGGTGCAACAAGTTGGTCAATGAAGCCAATCGTCTGGGCGGCGGCGACAATATTACCGTCTGCCTGGCCGTAAATGAGGAGGATGGCGCGAGTGATCAATAAAGGTTATTTGCTTGGAGACCGTTACCGGATCGTCGACACCCTGGGTGAAGGCGGAATGGCCAACGTCTACCTGGCTGATGACATAATTTTGAAGAGACAGGTCGCCGTTAAAATTATTCGCCTTGATTTGCAGAAGGACTCCCAGGTTCTGGCCCGCTTTCAAAGAGAGGCCCTGGCCACTAGTGAACTGAGCCACCCTAATATTGTCTCTGTTTTTGACGTGGGGACCGACCATGGCCTGCCATATATGGTCATGGAATACGTGAAGGGACCTGACTTAAAGGACTATATCCGGGAAAACAGCCCGATTCCCCTCCCGCAGGTCATCAAGATCATGGACCAGATTTTGTCAGCGATGGAACTGGCCCACAAGCACAATGTGATTCACCGCGATTTGAAGCCGCAGAATATTTTGATGGATGAAAAAGGCAACATCAAAATTGCTGACTTCGGTATCGCGGTCGCCTTGAACCAAAGCGCGATCACCCAGACCAACTCGGTCCTGGGTTCGGTGCACTATATGTCTCCTGAGCAGACCCGGGGCGGGATGGTCACCAAGCAGTCTGACATCTATTCTTTGGGGATCATCCTGTATGAGGCCTTGACTGGCCATGTGCCTTTTAATGGGGAAACGCCGGTGGCAATTGCCCTCAAGCATGCTGAAGACGATATTCCGTCCCTTAGAAAGCAAAACAAGGCCATTCCCCAGGCCCTGGAAAACGTTGTTTTAAAAGCGACGGCCAAGGATCCGCGGGACCGGTATGCTTCCGTGGCTGAAATGAAGGCAGACCTGGACTCCAGTCTGGATCCGAGCCGGGCAGGCGAAGCAATTTACCGGCCAAGCCACGGCAATAATGATGAAACTAAGATCCTGCCAGCCTTGAACGGCAAGGTCATGCAGGCTGAGAAGGCCAAGGAAGGCAAGGCTGAAGAGCCAAAGAAGCGGTCTTTCTGGGCTAGTATCAAGAAATATAAGTGGTGGTGGATTGGGTCATTATTCCCGGTTTTTGCCATCCTGCTCTTCATGTTTTTGGCAGTTGGCCATAACAATGTCCGGGTGCCGGACGTCGTGAACATGACGGAGAAGGCAGCCAAGACTTCTTTGAAGAGCTCGGGCCTGGCAGTAGGCGCTGTTAAGCGGACTTACTCCAGCGATGTTAAAAAAGGCAAGGTGATTTCGACCACGCCGAAGGCCAACAGTCCCGTTGACAAGGGGGAAAAGGTCAACCTGCTGGTGTCTAAGGGACCAAACTTGACCAAGGTGCCCGATGTTGAGGGCCTTTATTTGTCGATCGCCAAAAAGAAGCTGAACAAGTTGGGCTTCAAGGTCAAGAGCCGGAAGGCGCCATCAAATGAGTACCTGCCAGGCTTGATCATTTCCCAAAGCGTCAAGGCCGGCCGCAAGGTAGATGCCTCTAAGACAACGATCACTTTGGTGGTGGCCGTGGCTTTAGAAGACCAGCCTAAGCCTTCAAGCTCCTCCAGCAGCAAGAAGGCAACTTTTAAACTGGCCGATCTGACGGGCAAGAGCCTGGAAGACGCCCAGTCTTACGCCAAGAGCAAGAAGCTCAGCGTCAAGGTTGAGAAGGACTACTCGGACAGCGTGGACAGCGGTGACGTGATTTCCACTGATCCTGCCGCTGGCAGCGAGGTCTCTGAGGGTGATACTTTGACGATTACGGTCTCCAAGGGGGCTGAGAAGAAAGAGGTCAAGAAGACCTTCACGGTTGACTACCAGGCTGCAGAGAGCTCATCAAGCTTAAGTGAGTCAAGCTCCAGCTCTTCCCCCAGCCAGGGCAACCATGTCCGGATTTATATCCAGGATGACGACCACAGTCTCGGCAATATTTACCGGGACCTTTACATCACCAAGGACACGGACTTTACGATCACTTTTTCTGTTACTAAGGGTGACGGTAAGATCAAGATTGTCCGTGATGACCAAACTGTAGTTGATGAGACGATTTCAGCAGATGACAGTGAAAGCGGGAATTAAATGGCAGAAATAGTACAAGGAACGGTAGTTTCTTTAATTGCCGGCTACTACGACGTGCAAACGCCGGCAGGAGTCGTGCGGACCAGGGCCCGGGGCGTTTTCCGCAAGAACCGGGAGAAGCCCCAGGTCGGTGACAGCGTGCAGGTCAAGCTGGATGAACAGGGCTTGGCTTATTTGGTGAAGATTCTGCCCCGGAAGAACCGGATCGGCCGGCCGGCGGTGGCTAATGTCGATCACGTGCTTTTGGTCATTTCGGCAGTTGAACCAGATTTCTCCACCGCTCTCCTGGACCGCTTCCTGGTCTTTTTTGCCTGGCAGGGAGTAGAGGTAACGATCTACCTGTCAAAGAGCGACCTGCTGGAAAAGGAAAAATTGGCAGAAATTGAAAGCCAGCTGGCTTACTACCAAAAGATCGGCTACCGGGTTTACCTGGACAGGGAAAGCCTAGCAGCAGAACTTCCCAAGCAGATCGGGGAAAGCGAGATCTGGACTCTGGCTGGCCAGTCAGGGGCGGGGAAGTCAACTTTGCTGAACTTTATCAAGGAAGACGCGGGCCAGGCGACGGGCGCGATCTCAACCAGCTTGAACCGGGGAAAACATACAACCCGGACGGTTACCCTTTTCAAATTAGGGGAAGGCTTTTTAGCAGACACGCCAGGCTTTTCGGCAATTGATCTGACGCCGATCAAACTGAATGAACTGTGTACGTATTTTAAGGAATTTAAGGCCTTGAGTACGGGCTGCAAGTTCCGGGGCTGCCAGCACCTGCATGAACCGAAGTGCGCGGTCAAGGACCAGCTGGCTCTAGGTGAAATCGCTGCTTTCCGCTATGATGACTATCTGGCCATGCGGACGGAAATCGAGGAAGGCCGGATGCCGGAATATTTGAAGTGATGAAATAAGTTAGGGTAGGGTGTTTTGTGATGGACGCGGCAGTGTTGCTTGGCGGGCCAAAGGAAGAATGGCCGGCTGATTTGAAGGAGCAGCTGAAGCAGGCGCAAGCCAAGGGTGACCTTTTGATTGGGGTCGACCGGGGAGCGCTGCTTTTACTGGAATTAGGCTTTAAGCCGGATTTGGCAATCGGAGATTTTGACTCGCTGAAGGCTGATGAACTGGCCTGGGTAGAAGGTATGGTCGCGGATATCCGCTATTCGGTGCCCAAGAAGGACTGGACTGATTCAGAATTGATGCTGGGGATTGCTTTTGGCGATTATAAGATTGACCAGCTAAAGGTTTACGGGGCTACTGGCGGCCGGCTTGACCACGCGGCGATCAATGCTTTTGGCATTTTGAACCCGGACCTGCGTAAGTATGCCAACCAGCTGACCTTGATTGACAAGCAGAATCTGATTTTTTACCGGCAAGCTGGCAGCTACGAGATGAAGAAGCAGGACTATAGCTACTTTGGGGTGACCTGCCTTCTGCCAGTAGAAGATTTGACGATTGAGGGGGCCTTGTATGACCTGGCTCCTTATAGCGGTGACTATCTGCGGTCCTTTACCTCTAATGAGTTTTTGCCGGATAAGGATAGCTGCCGGTTATCCTTGAAGAAAGGCTTAGTAGCGGTTGTTTATTCTAAAGATTTAGACCGCTACCAAATGGCTTGATTTGCAAAAGATAGTATAATTAATATTATAAAAAAGTCTCGCTGAAAAGCGGGACTTTTTCGCGCCTTTGACGTGATTTTACAAAGAAATGCAAATATTCCTCCGTGAAAGCGCTTATCAATAAATAACTTATTTGTATAATAAAAGCTAAGGGATATTATCTCGAACTATTGTGTGTTTATAGAGGTGAGTCATATGGAAAATAAAGCGAAAAAAAGATGAAGCAAGTGCAGCTGAAACGATGGCAGACTCAGCCAGAAGGCGCAAGAAGCCAAGACGGCTAATGATGAAGCTCAAGCAGCTTTGGCTGACCAAGAAGGCAGTTGACCAGGTAAACGGCCAGGTTAAGGAACTGACTGACGCGGATAATGAGGCTAAGGCTGCCAGCGACACCGCAAATAAAGACTTAGCTGCAAAGAAGGCAGCCGAAAGCGAAGCTGAGCAGGAATACCAGGCTTTACCTAAGGTAGTGGCCAATGACGCCTTGAAAAGGAAAAATTGACTAAGGCGCAAGAAGCAACTTCTGCCGCTCAAAAGGCGGCTGATGAAAAGGCTGACGCGCTCAAGGCAGCTGACGCTAAGCTTGCTCAAGCCAAACAAGAACTCGCAAGCGCCGAAAGCAACCTGTCTGCTAAGCAAGCAGCTTTGACTACGGCAAATGAAACTCTTGCTGCGGCTAAGCAGGAAAAGACTGCTGATGCCCAAAAAGCTGCAGAAGAAGCTTCTGCCGCAGACAAGGCAGCACAAAGCAAACTGGCCAGCGTAAACAAGGAAGCTGCGGAAAAGGCTGCTATTTTGGCTGAAGCAGAAAAGACTGCTACCAGTGAAAAGGCTAAGTTGGCAGAACTTGATGCTGCCGCAGAAGAAGCTGCTCAAGCTGAGGTGCAAGCCAACTTGGCAAGCAAGCAGGCTGATTCAGCTGTCGCGGCTAAGGCCAAGGAAGCAGCGGATTTGGCACTTACTGAAGCTAAGAAGCACCTGGCTATTTTGGAAGCTTTGGAAGAAGCAAACGAGCCGAGCGAAACTCCAACCACTCCAAGCGAAGACGAACTAGCTGAAACTCCAGCAGAAGACGAACCAAGTGAAAGTCCGGCTGACTCCGGGGAAACCGAAACTATCGTAATTCCGGCAGGCAAGACTGAAACCAAGGCAACTGGCAAAAAGCAAGCGCAACTTTGCCGCAAACCGGCGAAAGCCAGGATAAGTCTGCCTTTTTGGCAGGGATTGTGGCACTGCTGGCCAGTGCAAGTTTCTTCGTCTTTGGCCGGCGTAAGAAGAACGAAAAGTAATTGTATAAACAATAAAAGTATTGGAAAAGCGACTCTATTTCAGAGCCGCTTTTTGTATACAGCTTTTTTAAAAAATTAGAATCGTATATTTACATTTTAATTTTTCAGTAGTATTATTTTAAGCATATTTGGAAATACTTTATTATTTACGAGGAGGAGAGAAATGACGTTAAAATATGCCAGCAAGTGGAAGTTGCTGGTCTTTGCGGTCTTCGCCGCCGCAAAGGCACTGCAGGCGGTTTTTATCGCTTATGTCTTCCAGGAATTCATTAATTTTGCCGGAAATCCTAAGGGGAGTTTATTACAATTAACTATTAAAGCAGTTGTGGGTATTGTCCTTTTTGCCTGCCTGGCCTTAATCTACCAAATTATGCAGGCGAATATAATTAAGGACGTCAACCTGAAGATCAAGGAGCAGGCAACAAAATATTTGTTGTATTCAGATAATTCTGATCCCAAATTTGACCTGTCCTTTATGACTAATGACCTCAAGCAAGTGGAAAGTCACCGGGTGGAAGCTGAACTGGACATTATTTTCAATGGCCTGCAGTTCATCGCGGCATTTGCGGCAGCCATGCTGTCTTCCTGGGCTTTATCCTTGATTTTCCTGGTCGCCTCCCTGGCTCCCGGCCTTTTGCAGAATGTTTTCGGGCCAAAAATTGAATCTGCTTCTTCTGCCTGGGAAGGGGAGAACAGCAAATATACTGAGGCAATGACGGACACCATCAATTTTTCCGCTTTTGCCAGACTCTATGACGCTGAAGACAGTATTTACAGCAGAATGCTCCACTACAGCCAGAGAATGGAAACGGCCCTGGCCAAGATGAAAAAGGCGGAAATGGTGACGACAGAAGTCATCACTTCCTTTGCCTACGTCTGCAGCATGATCATTCCTTTCAGCCTGGGGATCTACTTTGTGACTCAAGGGCAGATCACTTTGGGGACCTTCATGATGATCTCCCAGCTGGCCAACAACTTTATCAATCCGATTGTCGGTATCTTTTCTTCGGTCAATGACATTAAAACCAGCAATCCGATCTGGGAAAAGTTTACTGCCGTGGCAGATTTTACAGCAAAAGAAAGTGCTGCGGACCGGGATGAATTTAAGGAACTCTCTTTAGACGATGCAAGTGTGCAAAGAGGGGACCGGAAGCTTTTAAACAATCTCGATTTGACTGTTAAAAATGGTGAAAAAGTCTTGCTGGAAGCACCGTCTGGCTGGGGCAAGACAACCTTGCTTAACGTCTTGGTTGGCCGGATCAAGCTGGCAGATGGACATTACGAGATCAACGGTGAAGACGCCAATGGTGACTGGAGCAAGGACCACGAGTACTTCTCCTTTGTCCAGCAGAAGCCTTATATTCTTGATGATACGATCGAATATAATATCTCTTTAGGCAGGGAAGTCAGCCGGGAAGACCTGCTGGCAGTTTGTCAAAAAGCCGGTTTAACCAGCTTGATTGAGGAAAAAGGTCTAGACTACCAAGTCGGAAAAGAAGGCAAAAACTTGTCCGGCGGTCAGGGGCAGCGGCTGGAAATCGCCAGAGCTCTGCTGGCCAAGCGGCCGGTGTTATTGGCCGATGAAGCGACCTCAGCCCTGGATCCCCGCTTGTCCAAGCAAATTCACCAGACAATTCTACAGAATTTCCCTAGCACCGTAATCGAAGTAGCTCACAAGATTTCAGATGAAGAAATAGCTATGTTTGACCGGGTGGTCAATTTAGCCGAGAAGTAACAAAACAGGCAGCTCAATGAGCCGCCTGTTTTTGTTGCTGATGAATTTTTGTCAAAAATAAAACCCGGCAGATCATTGATCTACCGGGCTCGTTTCGTCACTAGACACGGGTAACTTTACCAGACTTCAAAGTCTTGGTTGAAACCCAAACGCGCTTAGGCTTGCCGTTTACAAGAATGCGAACTTTTTGAAGGTTTGGCTTCCAAGAACGACTTGATGAGTTCAAAGCGTGTGAACGCGTGTTACCAAAAGTGGTCTTCTTACCGGTTACGAAATCTTTTGCCATGCTGCTAAACCCCCTTTACATGTCATGTCATACTATTAGACTTTACCATAAAGTTTGACCTTTTTCAATTATTATTTTGAAAAGTATTTTCCAGAAAATAAAGTTGGAACTGTTAGCTTTTGATCTCGTTATGATAAAATAAGGATGTATATTGGAAATAAGACGGAGGATAAACATGGCTGTTAAAATCAAGACAAAGTATGGTTTGATTGATATTTCAAACGGTGTAATTGCAACTGTTGTTGGTGGTGCAGCTACGTCTAACTATGGCGTTGTCGGTATGGCATCCAAGAATGCCATCAGAGACGGAGTCGACAGCATTTTGAGCCGGGCAAACTACAAGCGCGGCGTCGTTGTTAAGTCTGACGAAAATCAAGTAACTGTTGATGTCTATATTATTGTTGGCTACGGCTTGAAAATTTCTGAAGTAAGTCGTAATGTACAAGACAGTGTCAAATATAACTTAAGAAGCCAGCTGGGGATCGACACCAAGGCGGTCAACGTCGTTGTTCAAGGTGTAAAGGTTCTCGACGACTAGATAAGTGGAGGATTCAATATTGGTTTTAAGTGAAATTAGCAGTAAAGAATTTAGAGACATGGTGCGGATTGCCTCTCACCGGATGAGCAAGAACGTGCAATTCGTCAATGATCTAAATGTTTTCCCAGTTCCTGACGGCGACACTGGCACGAATATGAATCTCACGATGGAAAGCGGGGCTAAGGCCGTTTCCGAAAACACAAGCAGCAGTGTCGGCGACTTGACCGAAAGCCTGGCTAAGGGGATGCTGATGGGCGCGCGCGGCAACAGTGGGGTTATCACCTCCCAGCTCTTCCGCGGCTTCTACAAGGCAACTCAAGGCAAGACCACTTTGAACGCCCAGGAATTGGCAAATGCCTTTAGCAATGGTGTGGCTACTGCCTACAAGGCTGTGATGAAGCCGGTTGAGGGGACCATCTTGACTGTGGCCCGGGTCGGCGCTCAAGCAGGTGCTAACAAGGCAAATGAAACCGATGATGTAGAAGAAGTAATGCAGGCGATCGTTGAAGGCGCCAAGGAAGCTTTGAAGAGCACTCCTGACCTGCTGCCAGTTCTTAAGCAAGTCGGCGTGGTTGACTCCGGCGGCCAAGGTCTGGTCTTTATCTATGAAGGCTTCCTGGAAGGCCTTTTGGGTGAAAACTTCGATGACAAGTACGTGCCAGATGCTGACGACATGAACTCCTTGATCAACGCTACCCACCACCAGGCAGTGCAAGGGCAACTGGCAACTTCCGACATTGCCAACGGCTACTGTACTGAAATCATGGTTGACCTCAAGGCTGACGTGCCAAACAAGAAGCCATTCGACCTGGAAGAATTCAGAAGCTACCTGTCAGAACTGGGTGACTCCCTCTTAGCAGTTTCTGACGGAGAAATCGCCAAGGTTCACGTTCACACTGAATACCCAGGCAAGGTCTTCCTTTACGGGTCACAATTCGGCCAATTGGGCAAGATCAAGATCGACAACATGCGGATTCAGCACGAAACGATCGTTGACAACGGGCAAGAACAACAAGAAAGCGTTGACTTTGCAGTGATCGCAGTGGCTTCCGGCAACGGTGTCCGCAAGCTCTTTGAAAGCGAAGGGGTCAACCGGATCATCTCCGGCGGGCAAACCATGAACCCTTCAACTCAAGACATCATAGACGCCATCACCAAGTCTGGCGCCAAGCAGGCGATCATCCTGCCAAACAACGGCAACATCATCATGTCCGCCAAGCAGGCTGCTGAAGTTGCTGAAATCCCAGTCGGCATCGTGCCTTCCAAGACTATCCAGCAAGGTTTAACTGCTATGCTGGCCTTCAACCCGGAAGCCAGTGTTGACGCGAACGTTGAAGCCATGACTGATGAACTTGGCTCTGTCAAGTCCGGTGAAGTAACCCGGGCAACCCGTGACACTGAAATCAACGGCGTTGAAATCCACAAGGGCAACTTCATTGGTATCGTTGATGGCACTATTGTGGTTGACGATGTTGACCCAATTGTCGCAACTGTCGCTATGACAGAAAAGATGCTGGATGAAGACTCTGAAATCGTGACCGTGATGTACGGCAGCGATGCTACTGAAGAAGAAGCCCAGGCAGTTGTTGACCGCCTGGAAGCAGCTCACGAAGATGATGACTGCGAATTCGAAATTCACGACGGTGGCCAGCCAGTTTACAACTTCTTGATTTCTGTAGAATAATGACTTTAAACGAAGCTATTTTCAGACCGGTGACGGCCTTGAAGGGCGTGGGGGCCAAGACGGCAGAAGCTTTGCAGTCGCTGGGCATTTATAGCATCTACGACTTGCTCTTCTACTTCCCTTACCGCTATGACGAACTGGAGAACCTGCCGCTGGACCAGCTGGAGGACGGACAGAAGGTCATGCTGAAGGGGATCGTGGCCACCAACCCCTACCAGAATTACTTTGGCTACCACAAGAGCCGGGTCAGCTTCAAACTACGAATTGATCATGATATTATCATGGTCAATTTTTTTAACCAGCCATGGCTGACCAAGCAGCTGAGCGTGGGCCAGGAAATCGCCGTCTATGGCAAATATGACCTGAGAAAGCAGTGCCTGTCAGCTTATAAGCTCTTAGCCAATAAAAACAGTGATGACGGGATGGCGCCGATTTATTCGGTCAACCGGCAGATCAAGCAAAAGAAGCTGCAGACCATGATCGACCTAGCGATTGCCGAAAGCATGGATGAGATGGGCAATGCTGTGCCAGAGGACTTGCGCAAGCACTACCGGCTCATGGCTGACCAGGACCTGGTCATCGCCATGCACCACCCTAAAGACCTGACTGAGGCTAAGGAGGCCCGCCGAAGCGCTGTTTTTCGGGAATTCTTCCTCTTTCAAATGCAGCTGGCCTTGATGTCCAGCCAAAATAAGAGCCACAGTGGTTATGCCAAGCATTACGACCTGGAAGAAATCGGCAAGCTGACCAAGTCTCTGCCTTTTGCCCTGTCTCCTGACCAGAAAAAGGTGATTAATGAGATTTTTGCCGATATGTTTGTTGACCAGCAGATGCAGCGCCTTCTTCAGGGGGACGTTGGGTCCGGGAAAACCGTAGTGGCCGTGTTTGCCATTTACGGGGCAGTGACAGCTGGCTACCAGGCCGCCTTGATGGTGCCAACTGAAATTCTGGCCAACCAGCACTATCACAAAATTTCCGCCATGCTGGAAGATTTCGGCGTCCGGGTGGCCCTCTTAACGGGATCAACTAAAACCATGGAGCGGCGGGAAATCTACAAGGAGCTGGCTGATGGCAGCATTAATGTGGTGATCGGCACCCATGCCTTGATCCAAGAGCAAGTGGCCTTTAAAAAGCTGGGCCTGGTTATTATCGACGAGCAGCACCGTTTTGGCGTTGTCCAGCGCCTGGCCTTGATCAACAAGGGGGACCGGCCGGATATCCTGGCCATGACGGCGACCCCGATTCCCCGTTCATTGGCCTTGACTGTTTATGGCGACACCGCCTTGTCAGAAATCAGACACCTGCCAGCCGGCCGTAAGCCGATTAAATCCTACTGGAAGACCAGCAGCCAGCTAGATGAGGTGTATTCATTGATGCGCCAGCAACTGGCGGAAGGCTTCCAGATTTATGCGGTTACGCCCTTGATCAGTGGGTCGGAAACGATTGACCTGGAAAATGCTGAAGCCCTGCACGACAGGCTGGCCGGCGAATTTCCAGACCAGGAAGTTGTCCTTTTGCATGGGAAAATGGCGGCAGCTGACAAAGAGCAGATCATGGACCGCTTTGCGGCAGGGGAGGTCGATATTCTGGTTACTACCAGCGTGATTGAAGTTGGCGTTGACGTGGCCAATGCCAACTTGATGGTCATCTTTGACGCTGACCGCTTTGGCTTAAGCCAGCTCCACCAGCTGCGTGGCCGGATCGGCCGGGGGCAGACGCAAAGTTACTGCGTCTTTTTAGCTGACCCGAAGACAGAAGCCGGCAAGCAGCGAATGAAGATCGTGGCTGAAACTAACGACGGCTTTAAGCTCGCCGAAGAAGACCTCAAGATGCGGGGCGAGGGTGACCTCTTTGGCAAGGCTCAGTCAGGCCTGCCGGAATTCAGGACGGGCAGCGTTGTCAGCGACTACCAGGTCATGGTGGTAGCCAGGGATGAGGCCAAGCGGATCGTCCAGGCTGATCCGGACCTGAAAGCAGAAAAGTTGGCAGACCTGCAAGCTGTGATAAAATATAAGAAAATCGTACAAGCGAGAGCTTAGTCCAATATAGAAAAAGAGATTATTGATGAGAAAAATCGCGATTGACGCCATGGGCGGGGAAAACGCTCCTGAGGCGATTGTAGAAGCAGTTTTAAAGGCCAAGCCTGAACTGCCGGAAGACAAGTTTATCTTCTTCGGCGATGAAGGCAAGCTGAAAGAGCTGCTGCCAGCAGGCGATGACCAGATCGAAATCGTGGCCACCACGGAAGTTATTCTTGATGAAGATGAGCCAGTCAAGGCCATGCGGACCAAGAAGGATTCTTCCATGGTCGTGGCAGCTAACTGGGTCAGGGAAGGCAAGGCAGACGCTTTGCTGTCACTAGGCAATACCGGGGCCCTGTTAACCTGCGGGATCTTCATTGTCGGCCGGATCAAGGGCGTGGCCCGGCCAGGCCTCATGCCGACCATGCCAGTTGAATCTTCAGATGACGGCTTCAACATCATTGACGTTGGCGCTAATGCTACTAGCAAGCCGGAATACCTGCTGCAATGGGCGGAAATGGCCTCCTACTATGCGGAAAAGGTCCGTGGCGTTTCCAAGCCAAGAGTAGCTCTTTTAAACAATGGGGCTGAATTTGACAAGGGCGACGACCTGCACAAGGAAGTCTACCAGCTCTTGCAGGACAGCTCCCTGAACTTCACCGGCAACATTGAAGGGCACGAACTCTTGCAAGGGAAGGCCGACGTTGTGGTCACAGACGGTTTTACCGGCAACGCGGTCTTAAAGAGCATCGAAGGAACGGCCAGCGTCATCATCCACATGCTGAAAGACGGCCTTTTGAACAATGGTGTTAAGGCCAAGCTGGGGGCCCTGCTGGCTAAAGACGCCTTGAAGTCTGTAGCCAGCCGCTTTGACACGGCCAAGTATGGCGGGGCGGTTTTGCTCGGTTTAAACTCACCAGTCGTCAAGCAGCATGGCCGGTCAGACGCCCGGGCCGTCTACTACGCGGTTAAGCAGATCGACAAGATTTTGACTGAAGACTTAACAAATACCTTTAAGCAAGAATTCAGTAAGTAAGGATAAGAAAAAGAAAATAGCCCAAGCAAGTGGGCAGTTAGAAATTATAGGAGAAAGAATAATGACTGAAGCAGAAATTTTTGACAAGATTGCCACTTTGATCGCTGACAACTTCCAGCTGGACAAGGACAAAATCACTATGGACACTAACTTTACCAAGGATCTGGACGCTGACTCCATCGACTTGGTAGAATTCATCATGCAGCTGGAAGACGAATTCGGCGCTGAAATTCCTGATGAAGACGCTGCTAAGATTATCACAGTCGCTGACGCGGTAGCTTACATCAAGAGCCACCAAGGCTAAAGTGCATTGAAAACGAAATGAAAGCAACTAATATTTAATTAGCATTTGCCAAAGAAAGATCTGCGGCAAATGCTTTTTTTGTGGTCTCTTTCCAGGAAATGGCGGCAAATATGATAAAAAGCAAACAATAATTTAATGATTATGATGTGGACTGGCAGAAATGATGAAGAAACAACTAAAAAGCACTAGAAAATAATCGCCGATTGTAAAATTAAACTGAACAC
>NZ_KV793198.1:0-553 GCF_001808415.1 Lactobacillus sp. HMSC08B12
GAAGAGAAACGACGTTGTCATCATCAAGGCGCCGGACCAGGCAAACGCCATGTATATCAAGCGGGTGATCGGCCTGCCAGGTGACACGGTTCAGTCAAAGAACGACGCCCTCTACATCAACGGCAAGAAGACGGCCCAGCCATACTTGAACAACAAGTACAAGAAGGCTGACCGTTTAGCCGGGGTCAACTACACGAGCAACTTCAAGATCAAGCTGAAGAAGAACCAATACTGGGTCATGGGTGACCACCGGGACGTTTCAAAGGACTCCCGCTACTTCGGCCCAATCAAGCGGAGCAAGATCTTAAGCAAGGCGGTTCTGCGCTACTGGCCAGTTACCCAGATCGGCACCAACTTTTATTAATAAGCAGTAAAGGGATAAAAATTAGTATACAGAGAACCAAAAGAGTATAGAAAATGACAAACAAGAATAAAAAGCAAGCGCCTAAAGAAGAGAGTTGGGGCAAGTTTTTCCGGGACGTCTTAGTCATGTTCCTGGTCTTCGTCTCAATCTATTATGTGGTCTTCTCCTTCTTCTTAGCCAATGAAGTGG
>NZ_KV793199.1:0-7574 GCF_001808415.1 Lactobacillus sp. HMSC08B12
AAAGTCAATGCCTTAACTTAATGACATTGGACCGCTGGGTCTCACTTTTTGTTTGGATTATTTTTTACCAGTCAAATTCTTCATAATAGATCTGCCCGGCTGGCAGGCCCTTTTCTTTTAAGAGCTTGAGCCAGTGGTCAGCCATGACCTGGGGACCCCCGATCAAAACCTGGAGACCGGAAAAGTCTTCAGGCAGGGAAGCCAAAATTTCCTCATCTTTAAACCGGCCCACCTGGCAGTGGCTCTGGAAATTGTCCCGGCTGTTCCAGTAGTAGAATTTTTCCTCATAGATCAAGAATTCCTTGGTGTGGGCGTTGTAAAAAACTTTAGTAGGCAAGTCAGGATTGCCGTCAATTACCGACAGGAGGGGGACAACCCCGATCCCGCAGGCGATCAGCAAGAGCTGGTTGGGCTTGGCTTCGTCAATTGCTTCCTGGTAGCGGCCAAAGCTGGGGCTGAGGCGGGCTTTGACCGGCGCCTTGAGCTCTTGCAATTGTCTAGTGAAGTCCCCGTTACCTTTGATGGCCAAAACGACCTGCTTTTCTTCTTGCGGGAGGTTGACGAAGGAGAAGAGGTGGGGTTCTTCCAGGCCTTTTTCTTCTGGGAAGGAAAGGAAGACGAAGTCGCCTGCCTCAAAGTCTGACAAATTCTGGTCAGTCGTTAAAGTCAATTCCAGGACATTGTCAGCGATCAAGCGGCTGGACAGAAGTTCCGCATTGCTCTTCCCCCGGCTTTTGGCCAGGCTGATGAAGTAGCTGGCAAAAACGAAGACCGTGGCAAGCCAGATCCAGGCAATAAAGGGGGTGATGGCCCGGATGTAAGGGATCAGCTGGATGTGGATAAAGACCAGCAAGACGGCCAGCAGGTTTAACCGGTGCAGCCAAATGGACAGCTCGTGCTTGAAGATTTTTTCCTCCAGGACCTGCTTGCTTTTTGCCAAAAATGGGACCCGCTTGGTCAGCCAGCCGGCCATGAAGACCATGGAGTAAACCGCCAGGCCAAAGAAGAGGTAAAAGGTGATATTGCCGGTCTGCTTGATGAGGCCTGCTGAAGGTGACCCTTGCATGTGCAGCCAGGCTAAAAGGATGGCGCCCAGGCTCATGATACCGTGGATCATGTAGACCTTTGGCAGGCCGATCAAGCTGTCAAGCCAGCGCGGGCGGGTACTAAGATAAATGGCTAAGAGCAGCCAGACATAGGCGATGGTTCCGGCTATGATGGGCAGCTTTTGTGGATAGTAGATGGCCGGCAGGCCGGCTTCCAGGGTCTGGATGAATGGCAGGGGGAGGATAAAAATCGCCGCTGCCCATAAGACGCCCAGGGTGTAGTCATGCTTTTTGAACATATTGCAGGTCTCCTTCTGTAAATAAGGCCAGCTGGCCGTCTTTTCCGGCATATAAGCCGCTGAGTCTTCTTTGGGCAATCTGCTCCTTAAAGGCTGTTTCTCCCATGGCCAGGCCGGCTGTTGCCCAGATGTCAGCAAAAATTAAGTCTGGGGCTAAAACCGTGACCTGGCTGAGGTCAGCGGGGCCAGTTAAAGTCACATGCTGGCCGCGGTAGGTGTAGCCGGAACTTGCCAAGGCATGGCTGGCTAAATCATAGATAGCCAAGAGCAAGCGGGGCTGGGCCGGGTTCTCAATGCCGGTCTTCCAGCGGAAGTCGCCCCTGGTCCAGGCCTGCAGGTCCCCGCCGCCGTTGATGCAGAGGCCGGTGACTTCGGGAAAAGCAGCTAGGGGCATGAGACAGGAGGCAAAGATTTTTTTCACTGCCCAGCCCTTGACCAGGCCGGTCGGGTCGAATTTGCCGGCAAAGTAGGGATCAAAGGCACCGGCTGTTTCTTCTTTGGCCAAAAGGGCGGCCGCGTACACTTCTTGAAATTCAGCATTGGCTAAAAGTATGCTCTCATCGCCTTCAGCAAAGCGGCTGACTAAGGAGTCTGGCAAAAAGGCGGAGAAATCAGCTTCGATTCTTTTTAATTCTGTATAAATTTTTCTACAGGCGTCTGTAAAAGCCTGGGTCAAGTCCGGGGATGCCTCTCCTTGAACAGCAACAGAAACAGTGAAAGGAATGGTCATGGCTTCCACTGTCTGGTTAAGGCAGGTTACATTCATAATGGCCACTAGCTTTCTTTAGCCTGGGTGATGGCGTTTTGCAGGGACTGGGTGAAGCCCTCGTAAGTGACGGTGGCCCCGGAAACCTGCTGGATGTCGGCACTCTGGGCCTCGACGGCCTCTTTTTTATAGACAGGCAGGGCCTGGTCGTTGATCTGCTGGGAGTGGTCGTTGTCTGAAGGGTACTTTAAGACATTAACCGTGGTGATTTTTCCCCCGCTGACCTTGATCTGGACTTGGACATCGCCCCACTGGGTGCTGATGGATTTGCCGCTGTAAGTCCCGTCTTTTAACCCGCTGGACGTGGATGAACTTGCAGATGAGCTTGAAGATGAAGCAGATGAAGCAGAACTGGAAGCTGCAGTGCTTGTGCTGGATGAAGCTGCAGATGCAGTCGAGCTGGCTTGGTCAGCTTTTAAAAATAAGAGATAGCCGTCGATGGCAATAGCAATGGTTGTTCCAACGGCGAGTACACTCGTGATAACTTTTCTGGCAGACATGGTAGTCCCTCCTTGCCATAAAATACTTTCCTTGATATTACAAGAAATTCTATCTGGATAATTAGAAGCAAGTATGGCAAAAAATTGACCAAAGTGCATGAACTTATTTAAGAGAGGCTAAAATTTGCTCATAACTTTCCCCTTTCTTTGGAGATGGTAGAATAGAGGCGAAAGAAGTTTTTTAAAAAATTGAAATAGAAGAAGGCATAAACATGAAGATTGCAATGGCAAACGACCACGCGGGTACCCGCTTGAAGAACGAAATCAAGGCCTACCTGGAAGAAGAAGGCTATGAAGTCGTTGACTTCGGGGCCGGCAATGAAGAATTCTGCGACCTGTCAGACTTTGTCTACCCAGCCAGTCTGGCTGTGGCCAAGGGCGAATGTGACCGGGGCATTTTCGTTGACGGGGTTGGCTACGGCAGCGCCTTGATCGCCAACAAGATTAACGGCATTTACGCCGCGGTCTGCCAAGATCCTTTCTGTGCCAAGCTTGCCCGCCAGCACACAGACTCCAACGTCCTTTGCTTAGGCGCCAAGATTATCGGGGACATGATGGTCGGCGAAATCGTCAAGACCTGGCTGAACACGGATCCTTTGATGGAAGAAAAGTACCGCCGGCGGGTGGACAAAGTCAAGGCGATCAACGACAAGCACTGCGTGCCAGTGAAATAGGTGGATTCTGCTAAAACGTTTTTGTAATTTTAGTATTTCCCCTCATCTATTTCACAGAAAGGCTGTTGCAGCGGCAAAGTTTTGCTATAATTAAGCATATGACTAAGCTTCGGCATATTGCTGAGCCTTTTAATAGAAAGATGAGGAAACAAGATGAACAAGACTGAACTTGTCTCAGTTGTAAGTGAAAAGACTGAATTCAGCAAGAAGGAATCTGCTCAAATCGTTGACGCTTTGTTTGCATCAATCGAAGAAGCACTTGCTAAGGGCGAAAAGGTACAATTGATCGGCTTTGGGACTTTTGAAGTTCGTGAACGCGCTGCTCGGAAGGGCCGCAACCCGCAAACTGGCGCTGAAATCGAAATCCCTGCAAGCAAGGTTCCAGCCTTCAAGCCAGGCAAGGCCCTGAAGGATGCCGTTAAGTAAGCTTGACCACTTCTAAATGACCATCGGTTGATTCCGGTGGTCTTTTTTTGCGGAAAAATCCTGTAATTAAAACGTAACACAGCTTCCCTTGTTTTTAATAAACATTAGGGCTAACATAATTCGTAGTTATGCTTATGATGAGAAAGAGAAGAGCAAATTGAATTTTGAAGATTTCTTTTTGAAAAAATCCGCGAAAACTGCCGGCAAGCTGGCTTTAGCTGCCAGCCTCCTGCTTCCAGCTTTGGCGCCAGCTACGGTCCAGGCGGAAGCGACCAAGAGCGACGTCAACCGGGTAATGAGGGACAACCACCTGGCCGGGTCAGTTCTTTTAGTCCAAAACGGCAGCGTCAAGACCGTCAACTACGGCTATGCCTGGTTTGGACGGTGGATGAAGAACGGTTCTTATAACGTGCCCTATCCAGCCGCTTCCCTGCAAAAGGTGGTAACCGGGGCCATGCTAGTGCAGATCATGAACGAAAAGAATCATACCAAGCAGCAATTCAGCCAGTACACCAAGATTTCCCGCTGGTATCCCAAGCTGAAGAATGCCCGCTATGTGACGGTTGGCAACCTTTTGACCCACACCAGCGGCTACCGGACGCCAGGCTTAGAAAGCAACCGGCGCAAGAATCTGTCAGAAAACAAGGCCATCAACTGGGTGAGCCAGAAGATCAATGGCAGCTGGCAGTATCAGACGGGCAGTTTTAACTACAACAATGCCAACTACATCTTGCTGGCGGGCATTATCTGCAAATTGACCGGCCACTCCTACGCCTACAACTTCAAGCACCGGATCGTTCAGCCGCTGGGTTTAGCCCACACCAGCCTCAGACACGACATCCCTTGGACCCGGAGCCAGGCGGTCTCTTATGCCTACCTTTGGCAGAGAAAGTACCAAAGACCGGTTTCTCTGCCTAAGTCCGTGGCTTCCCAGATGCCAGGTGCCGGCAATATGTGCACCACGCCAATTGAATATTATGAGATCATGCTGGCCTTGCAGAACGGGGCAATTTTGAGCCAAAGCGACTTCAATTACCTGACCCACCTCAAGGCCAGAAAGACCACCTATAGCGGCGGCATGTACATGAAGCGGGACGGCAAGGTCAAGTCTGCCTTTGGCGCGATTGGGGATGAGCACTACGGGAATTACGTCCAGCTGACGGCGGACAACAGAAACGGGATCATCATGTTCGTCAATGAGCGCAGCCAGACTGAACAGCAGCTCAAGGGCCTGGCCTTCGGCCTCTTGCAGAAGATCCAGCCGGGAACCTTCAGTTTGAATTAGTGAGTATTTTTTTAATTTTTTAAAAGTATAATAACTTTTCCCTTTTCCCTGGAAAAGGGCTTATAATGTTCATATTTATTCTAGGAGGGAAAAGCAGACTTGTTCAAAAAAGGTAAGAAACTAATCGTTGCCCTGCTTGTCTTAGTGGCCGCTTTGGCGTTTTGGCCAGAAGAAACCGCCCCTGATCTGGTAACGGCGGCCGATATGCATGTTTTTGTCGAGAAGCTTTTTAAGAAGAAGCATGTGACCGGCAGCGTGGCTATAGTGCAAAACGGGCATGTCCAGGTTGTTAACTATGGCTTGGCTAATGCTAAGCAGAAGGTCAAGAACGGGGCCAGCCAGGTCGTCTACCCGGCCGCTTCCATGCAAAAGGAAGTTACCGGGGCCATGATCATGCAGCTGATGGAAGAAAAGAAGGGGAGCTCAAGTGCTTTTAGTCAAAACACGAAGATCTCCCGCTGGTACCCGGCCTTGCGGAATTCCAAGAAAATCAGCGTGGGCAACTTGCTTTCCCACACTTCAGGCTTGCAGATTCCGGAAGTCGAAGCCGACCGCCATATCAACTACAGTGAAGACCAGGCAGTAAACTGGATTGTGAACCGGGCCAACCAATTGCCGCAGGACAAGGTGGGGAGCTACCACTACAGCGACGTCAATTATGTTTTGCTGGCAGGCATCATCAAGAAGGTGAGCCATAAGTCATATGCCTGGAACTTTAAGAAGCGGGTGGTCCAGCGGCTGGGCCTCAAGTCAACTTATGTAAGTAGCCAGCTGCCTAAGAATAAGATGCTGGCTGTATCTTACACCTATAAGCATGGCAAGAACTACCAGCAGGCGGCAACTTTGGAAAAGACACGGTTGTCTCAGCTGGTTGGGGCCGGGAACATGCTGACGACAGCCAGCGACTACTATCTTATCCAAGAAGCTTTGGGGACAGGGCAGTTCCTGTCGCCGAGCGCCTTTCACAAGCTGACCCACCTCAAGAGCAAGATCAACCAATATAGCGGCGGGGTTTACCTCAAGAAGGGGGAAAAGGTCAAGCTGGCCTACGGGGCAATTGGCAGCGCCCACTATGCTGCTTACTTCCAGCTGACAGCTGACAACAAGAACGGGATTATCATGCTTCTCAACCAGCGCAGCTTTGGTGAAGACAAGGTCAAGGATGTTGGCTACCAGATCTTGAAAAAGATCAGGTTTGCTACTTTCTCTAAGACTTAAGCAAAGTAACAAAGAAACAAATAAACAAAAAATTGCAAGATAAAAAGGCAGATCTCCGGATCTGCCTTTTTTGTCGTTAAATTGCTGGTTAATTCTGAAATGTTACAGAGCTTTTTAAAAGCTTAAAGAGAATAATCGTCCTGCAGGGTCTGGACCCGGACCAGAGCGTCTTTGATCCGCTCTTTTGGCAATTCACCGCTCTCTGCGGCTGCTTCCAAAATTGGTAAGTTTTCCAATTTGCCGCCTAAAAGGAGGTCGGCTCCGGCCTTTAGGGCCAAAAGTTCCGGGCAGCTGCTTTCTCGCGCCGTCGCCATAGCTAAGTCGTCGGTGATAGCCACGCCGGAATAATGAAGGTCCTCCTTGAGCAGGCGGTAGATTTCCGGGGAGAGGGAAGCAGGGCCAGGGCTATAGCAGGCAACTTCCAAGTGAGCCACCATGATAGTCGGCACGCCCGCCGCGATCGCAGCTTTAAAAGGTAAAAGATCCAGCTGGGCTTCCTTAAGGCTTCTAAGGTCTTTAGCCGGAGCCTGGTGGGTGTCGCCGGCATCCCCGTAGCCAGGAAAATGCTTGGCGCAGGAGGCGACTCCCAGCTGCCGGTAGAGCTTGATAAAGGCCGCGATTGCCGGCCCGGTTTCCTCAGCTCCTGTTTGCAGGGTCCGGCTGTAGATGAAGCTGGCCGGATCAAGCGAAAGATCAGCCACCGGAGCAAAGTTCAAGTTGATGCCTAAATCTTTTAATTCCAGGGCCGTCTTTTGGCTTTCTGCTAAGAAAAAGTCAGCCCCCTTTTTCAAAAGTTCAGCCTGGCTGGGGTAAGACCGGTTTGGGTAAAGGGCGGACAAGCGGCTGACTAAGCCGCCTTCCTGGTCAATGGCGAGCAGCAAACCTGGCCGGGCCTGCCGGTAAATCGCCAGCCGCTCTTTAACAGCCTTTTCGCTTAGGCCCGCCAGGTCTTTGGCAAAGAGGAGGAGGCCGGCTGGCTGGTACTGCTCCAAAAGGCGGAGGTTTTCAGTAAAATCGCCAGTGCTGTCGATTAGGAAAAGGCTGGCCAGTTTTTGACTAAGTGAAGACATGATGTACCTGCTTTCTAAAGTTAAAACAAAATGGATATTTTGTGAATTTTACAAAGTCTCTATAAATGATATTATTGGCTCTTTTTTACCCGCAAGCAAGGCAAAAGGGTTAAAAATATGCAAAAAAGCCCTGGCGATTGCCAGGGCTTCTTGCCATCGAGATGGAGGTTTGTGTGTTGTGAAAAAATAAGAAATTTAATGCAATGTAATGCTGACTAAAGCGGTAGACCAGCAATTAGATAGAATTCAAATTCAAGGAAAAAAGGGTATCTTGCAGTAGGCGATTTCAA
>NZ_KV793200.1:0-871 GCF_001808415.1 Lactobacillus sp. HMSC08B12
CTGGGATACCACTTGGAAACAGGTGCTAATACCGGATAACAACATGAATCGCATGATTCAAGTTTGAAAGGCGGCGCAAGCTGTCACTTTAGGATGAGCCCGCGGCGCATTAGCTAGTTGGTGGGGTAAAGGCCTACCAAGGCAATGATGCGTAGCCGAGTTGAGAGACTGATCGGCCACATTGGGACTGAGACACGGCCCAAACTCCTACGGGAGGCAGCAGTAGGGAATCTTCCACAATGGACGCAAGTCTGATGGAGCAACGCCGCGTGAGTGAAGAAGGTTTTCGGATCGTAAAGCTCTGTTGTTGGTGAAGAAGGATAGAGGCAGTAACTGGTCTTTATTTGACGGTAATCAACCAGAAAGTCACGGCTAACTACGTGCCAGCAGCCGCGGTAATACGTAGGTGGCAAGCGTTGTCCGGATTTATTGGGCGTAAAGCGAGCGCAGGCGGAATGATAAGTCTGATGTGAAAGCCCACGGCTCAACCGTGGAACTGCATCGGAAACTGTCATTCTTGAGTGCAGAAGAGGAGAGTGGAACTCCATGTGTAGCGGTGGAATGCGCAGAGATATGGAAGAACACCAGTGGCGAAGGCGGCTCTCTGGTCTGCAACTGACGCTGAGGCTCGAAAGCATGGGTAGCGAACAGGATTAGATACCCTGGTAGTCCATGCCGTAAACGATGAGCGCTAGGTGTTGGGGACTTTCCGGTCCTCAGTGCCGCAGCAAACGCATTAAGCGCTCCGCCTGGGGAGTACGACCGCAAGGTTGAAACTCAAAGGAATTGACGGGGGCCCGCACAAGCGGTGGAGCATGTGGTTTAATTCGAAGCAACGCGAAGAACCTTACCAGGTCTTGACATCCTGCGC